>NZ_JPOQ01000007.1 GCF_000735045.1 Ferrovum myxofaciens | reverse complement strand
ACAAAAACCGGGCGACAAAAACTCAGCCGAATGGAAATTCGTTGAGGTTTTGAAAGACTGGCCGGTCAAATTCATGTCGATTCGGTCTTGGGTGAAAGTTTTTCAATAACGAACACGGATTCAGGTATTAGATCATCCTCCTCCCATCATTTCGTTAACCGATTTAAAGAGAGCGCAGTGAGATTGACGTTTCCCAGTGCCCAGATTCATCTCTTCTGGCGCGCCCGAAGTGATTAGAACTTCCGCAATGGATACAACAGCAGACGAAGATTCAGATTACTGAAACGACCGCAATGGCAGAACTCCAGTCCGTGGGTTGACGCGCCAAGCGTCCGCTCAACTCGGATACCTGCCTTTGAACCCATGACAGTTCATCCGGCAGCAATGAGGCGATTGCCGTCTGTGGAATTGCGAAGGCCAATGGCCGCAGCGGGTCGGATGCAGCATGCTACGAGTGGCGGCTTTCGGGCGACGTATTTATAAAGTTGTGTGGAGGGAAAGGGCGCTTTTTCGCCTGATACAGGGTGACAGTGATAGCGCACCTGCTCCACCAATTTGATGCAATGCCGCATGTCGATCCAATATCAATCACGAAACTCGGATACCCAAAATTTATACAGCTTTTTTGTAGCGTTCTTCCATTTTGTCCATCGCCGCCTTGATATGTTCGCTGTTCTGGTGAGCGTATCAATCACGGAGTATGGATATTTACCCATTCCGAATGAAACGTTCGAAGGTGTCTTCAGGTTCCTCCTCGTCATGATTTGGCCCTTGCCATTCAGCATCGGGCATCAGCAACAGCGTCAGTGTGTAATCGTACTGGCCTGCCTCTCGGGCCATTTCGGTCACTGGCATGCTGGACGGCTCGCGGCAAAACCAGGACCGGGCACGGCCCGTGCGGTTATCGGCCAAGTCAAAGCCGTGGTAACTGTGCGCCAAAGCATCGCGGGGCAACTCGATGGTGTTACGCCGGGTCGCAAAGTATGAGCCAGACTTGAGTGCTGCCCTGTTTGACTTGGCCCAGAGCATATGGTCATCACGACTGGCAACCAAAACTGCCCGTTTGGGCGCAATTTCAATCCAGCGCAAGGTTGCAGCAGTCAAGGAAACGCCATACCTGTCCGAACAATGTCCCAAAAGATCAAAACTGATCGGTTGTCCTTCCACCTGGCGCCGAAAGTCGTCCAACGGCATCAGCAGCGTCGATGCGAACAAATCCGCTTCAGCCTCGATGTCACGTTCGTTGTTATCCCCCGTCTCGATGTCACCATCACCACACTCAAAAATATCCTGCTGATGGCGATGCAGGATGTAGTGACCGAATTCATGGGCAATCGTGAACCGTTTACGGCCATCTGATTGCCTGGCGCTGTTGTACAGGATCAGCCACTTCGACCTCATCTTGTTCGCTTTCAGCAGGCCATCGAAACCGTCCAGATCCTCGCCCTGAATTCTGTCGATCGGCGAATCTTTGAAACACTGCCGGGAATATTCCTGAGCCACCTCATTCACCTGGACGGGAAAACGTTCAATGCCCAGCACCTGATTGAGCATTGAGGAGATTCGATTGGCCTCGGCCATAGGCTTTTTGGGTTCTGTCATTCATCTTCCCAAGCATCAATGATTCTTCTGATCTTTTTCTTGTCCGGCTCGGACATGGCTTTGAATTTGCGGAAGAACGCTTCATCAAGCACTGCTTCGTCCGGTGTGACCGAGGACTCAGTGAGCAGGAACTCAGTAGTGACTTCAAGGGCGACCGCAATCTTGCCGATCTTGTCAGCCGATGGTTTCGGATCGTCTTTGTTTTCCAGTTCCCAAATATAACTCTTGCTGGAATCCGTCAGATCAGCCAACTGATCCAGACTCATCCTTTTGTTTTTACGCAATGCCCGGATTTTATCACCCAAGGGGGACGGCACTTTTCTATCCTCCATTTGTTGTCAACAACCTGCAAATTGTACCACCAAAAAGAACGATCTCGTGCCTGTTTGACAAACCTATCAATCCTCTGAAATAATCCGAATTGTTCGGTACGCCGAACGATGTCGGTCAGCACATCCCCAACCTGAAGCAGGGGAAATCGGGCTGATATGAACCCGTCCAACTTACTGATGAAGGGATGTTTATGAATGATGCTCAAAATATTACCCATCTGCTGGGCCATCTGCCCCCGGCAGTTTTTCATGAATTTATAACTGGAGAATTTGGCCTGGAATGGCCCGAACCAAACTCGAAGTTGGGCAAAAGAGAACAGCGTGCAACAATGCAGGCGGCAGTATCTGGTCTGGATGTTCATAAGCGCCAGAAAATCGAGGAAGTCGCCGAAAATATCGTGTTGCTGTCGGACGGAGCGGGACAAGATGTGGTGGACGGGTTTTCGGCGGACATTTTTGATGATACAAGCCGTGAAACTTTCGCGATCATCGCCAACCAGTATGAACGCACCTTGTGGCTTTATATCAACGAACCCGTACTATTCAGGGAAGCACTTGATGCCAGGCAGGCCGATGTTTTCCGTCAGAGCGCCTCCTGCTATTCGGGTTTCATGGCTCCATCCAATCTCCCTGTCTTGGGAGATGAGGCTTCCAAGGCCGCATTTCATAAATCCGTTGCTGTCCAGTTGGGCTGTTCCGAAGATGGTGTTGCGATCCAGATTTTCAAACGTCTGCGCCCTGATACCCAGACTGGCGATGATGTGGCTCTGTATCAGTTCAGCATCCATCACAACCGGCCACCTGAAATTGTCGATTGCGTGAAAGCCAGTGAACTGGTGCATCAGGAAGTAATTCGAGCAGTGTCGTCGCACATCACCTATGAGCCAACCCACGGTTACCTCGAGGTACTATCAAAGGATACGGATGGTCGAGAGGCTCTGGCACGGATCGTAGCGGATACCCTGCTACAGTCACCCATTACCGGCACGAAAATCCCTCTCAAACGCTACGATTACCAGAGCCTTGCTACACCCCAGCCGTTTGATATATCAGGAGAGGATGTAACTTCCGCCAAAGTGATCGAGTTGGGCTATTCAGATTCGAACTACCGATCATTGGTGGTCAAGACCTCGGCAAAGGATGTCGACAGTATTTACACTGCCGCAAAATCGCTGATTTTACCAACATTTGATTTCCGTGATCACCTCCTCAGTTACGCCAAATTATCCATCCGTCTGAAAAAAATTGATAAGGAACGGTCTCGCACAATTACCATAATTCTGCGCGAAGAGAATAAGTGCAACATCAAGACCAAGCGGGAAAAAGATCGGGCATTATGTGACCGCTTGCTGGCCAAGTGGCATCTGGTGAAGGAGATCGGGAATGCCAAACCAACTATCCACTCAATCGCTGCTTGCCCTCATCAGTCTGTTTGATCGGTCAAACCAGTCAATTGTTGGATCTGATGGCCAGCGCTTACAAGGTGTGCCTGGGTGGAATTTATTCGGGCGCATTTTCCTGTCAAAGCCGGAAATCAAGGCATGGACGGATTGTGTCGGTTATGCTGGATTTTATCCGGCACCCTGCGGTGACGAACGGATTGCGGTTGAAATCGGGGAGGACGAGGATCCGGGACGATACCACTACCGCTGTCCAGAGACCTTTCGCACCAAATATGTCGCAGTTGATCTTGTGGCCGTGTATGCGGTCCCTGCCGTCAAACTGCTGACCTTGCTGGCGGAACTGCTCGGAATTCCACAAGTCCACCGACGTGGCATCACAATACCGGCCATCGATGGGGTGCTTTGGAATCTTGGCAAGATGCGAATTGGGAACGTGCAGATGAACGTATGGCTGGTCCGAGGATTGTCGTCATGTATCGATCAGGTTTTTGCTCATTTTGAGGCGCCGTCAATTCCTGAGCATGGATTGATTTTTACTACGGGGCAACCCCTGCCTGACATTGTGCCGCCGCCTCGAAGCTATCGCATTATTCCAATTGCCAGCGCGCTGGTGGATTATGCGGTCAAGCCAAACATTGATACCGATCTAATCCGCCGCTTGCTGGTGGCACCGGCCGGAAGAAAAGTAGAAAAGTCGCTCCCAGTTCGCTTCGACCCGTACGCCAACACTCTGGTCATCGCCAACAAGGCTGACAAGCCCTGGACCATCAAGGGAGTCAAGCAAATCGCGGTAGTGAAGTATCTGGTCGAGCAGTTCAAGAAAAACCGCATTCGTGTTTCTGCCGGAGACATTTTGGTTGCCGTTTACGGTTCAAGGGATGCGGCAAAAGGCAAGCGGGTCGCAAGCATTTTCAGCAGTAATGATACATGGCTCGACTACATCGAACATGACAACGAAGGGTACGGCCTCAAACTGGAATAATGCAGCAGCAATCTTTATCACCACGCATAGCCGCCTTCGGGCGGTTTTTTGTTTTCTGGCATCCGCTTTTTCCCGTTCTTGCTGATCCCGTACATCAGCCCGTACATGGCGTTGGCTGACGCCCGCACATACCAAACCCGATACTGACCTCACGTTTTCGCAATCACCCGTAAGGAGAAGAATGTGAGTGTCAAACACCTCAACCAACGCCAATTGGCTGACCGTTGGGACATCAGCGATGCCACCCTGGAACGCTGGCGGTCCGAAGGAATCGGTCCTGTCTTTCTGAAACTGCAAGGGCGTGTCCTGTACCGCCATGAGGACGTAGAAGCATTCGAGTCAGAAAGTCTTCGTAAAAGCACATCTGAACGTGTCAATGCCGGAGGTGCGGCATGAGTCACATCACCATAATCCAAATTCTGAACACCCCTGCCGGCGAACTCGCCCAGCAATCCGGAGAGTCACTGTTTCAGCTCAAGAATGATGCGATGGATCTGCTGGCTGTTGCCAAAGCCGTCATCGAGCATATTGATTGCGTCAGCAATCTACGTTATGGCGCCCGTGCCCATCAACTGCGTCTGGCAGTTGGCAAGGACACAGGAGTTGTGCATTTCGATGACGGTCAAGTTCGTGTTACTGCTGATTTTCCCAAGAGGGTGGAATGGGATCAGGAGCAACTGGCCGACATCTCGCGCCGCATCGCGGCCAACGGCGACGACCCAGCCCAGTACATCGAGATCAGCTACCGCGTTTCAGAGGCCAAATTCAACGCATGGCCTGACTCGCTCAAAGGTGCATTTATCCCAGCCCGCACCCTCAAGACCGGAAAACCCGGATTTCGTCTTGCACTGATCAAGGAGTAACTCCCATGAAAAACCCCTCTCAATTGCTACATCAACTGCGTACCCGGTATGCGTTTTCCCTGCGATACCTTCCCGAGACCATCCGGATTCCTGCGCTTGAAGGCCATCGGGCCGACGAGGTGGTGCGCCCCATGGAAGAAGCCACTGTCGATGATTTATCTTTTGCAATCCAGGGTCTGGATGAGGAGTTGAGTGTCCAGTTGCGCGACCTGAGAAACCTGCGGGATCTGTATGAATTGGCCCGCAAACGCGGGGCTATCGGAACTTGCACGGTAGCCGAAGCCTTCGCGGATATCGGTCATGAGGAGGAATCCAAATGAGCCTTCCCATCATTACAGCCGACCAGCGCTTGGCCGAAAAGCGTGGCGTCAAAGGTGTACTCATTGGAAAATCTGGAATTGGTAAAACCTCGCAACTCTGGACCCTGAACCCGGCTGCCACCCTGTTCTTCGACCTTGAGGCTGGTGACCTCGCCGTAGAGGATTGGGCGGGCGATACCATTCGTCCGCGCACCTGGCAGGAATGCCGCGATTTTGCCGTGTTCATTGGCGGTCCCAACCCGGCGCTCCGAGATGATCAGCCCTACAGCCAGGCGCATTTCGACGCGATCTGCGAGCGCTTTGGTGATCCGTCGGCACTGAATAAGTACGACACCGTGTTTGTGGACTCGATCACCGTTGCCGGGCGTCTGTGCCTGCAGTGGTGCAAGGGCCAACCGCAGGCCTATTCAGAAAAAACAGGCAAACCGGATTCGCGCGGCGCATACGGCTTGATGGGCCAGGAAATGATCGCCTGGCTCACTCATCTGCAGCATACTCGTGGCAAGAATGTCTGGTTCGTGGGCATCTTGAACGAATCTCTCGATGACTTCAATCGGCGTGTTTTTTCATTGCAGATCGATGGTTCCAAGACGGGCCTGGAATTACCGGGGATTGTTGATGAAGTCATCACCCTGGCCGAACTGAAGTCTGATGATGGTTCCAGTTACCGCGCTTTTGTCTGCCACACGCTCAACCACTGGAACTATCCGGCCAAGGACCGCTCAGGTCGGCTCGATGGCATCGAGGAGCCGCATCTTGGCCGTCTTATGGAAAAAATCGCAGGTCCAGCAAAACCGGCTTCCGAGCGACTGGAGTTTGTCAGGTCGCCCGTCCTTCTTCCTTCCAACGAATCCAACTTGTCTCAGGAGTCATGATCATGAGTTACTTCAATTTCAATTCTGCTGCCGAACAATCCTCCTTTGACCTGATTCCGAAAGGCTCACTGGTGCGGGTCAGAACGACCATTAAGCCGGGCGGTTTTGATGATCCCTCTCTGGGATGGACGGGAGGGTATGCCACCCGCAACCCCAATACGGGTTCGGTCTATCTCAACTGCGGGTTCGTGGTGCTGGAAGGACCCTATGCGCGACGCAAACTGTGGTCCCTGATTGGATTACACAGCCCCAAGGGGGAAGAATGGGCCAACATGGGTCGCACCTTCATCAAGGCGATCCTCAATTCCGCCCGCGGAATTCACCCGGACGACAATAACCCGAGTGCTCAAAACGCCCGATGCATCAAGGGGTTCTCGGAACTGGACGGTATCGAGTTCCTGGGTCGGGTCGATTGGGAAAAAGACCTGAATGGGAAAGATAAAAGTGTCATTAAATCCGCTGTGACACCGGATCACAAGGACTACCCCGCGCTGATGGGTGCCACGCGCCCGGTTCTTACCCCAGCCGCATCCCATGGCCAAGCGCAACCCTTGGGACAGCAGCCGGTTCCGGGTCGCCCCAGTTGGGCTCAATGAGGGGGAATGCATCATGATGCTTCGTCCTCGCCAATCCCTGCTGGTTCAGAGAACCCTGACCGCGCTGAATCAGCATGGCAATACGCTCGCTGTGGCTCCCACCGGCTGTCATGCAGCAGGTACACAGATTCTGATGTACGACGGCACTCTGAAACTCGTTGAGCACATCATCACGGGTGATCGCCTCATGGGGCCGGACAGCACGCCCCGGCAGGTCCTCGAACTGCATCGCGGTCAGGATGCGATGTTCGAGATTCGCCCGATGAAAGGTGATCCCTTCGTCGTCAACGCCGGACACATCTTGACGCTCGTGTGCACCAACGGGGGTCGTGGATCGCATGCCGGTGAAATCGTTGATGTTGTTCTGACCGACTACCTCGACGCCACCCCGAACTTCCGTCACCTGCACAAACTATTTCGTGTTCCGGCAGATTTCCCCGTTCATGCGCCGCCGACTGTCGATCCATATTTCCTGGGCGTGCTCCTGGGCGATGGTGGGCTCAAGCATGGCGTCAATGTAACCACCCCCGATGCGGAGATTGCCGAGACGATCTATGTGCAGGCCATGCAAATGGGGCTGAGGGTTCGGGTTGAGCAGTTGCCGGACAATCTTGCCAATACCTACCATCTGGTGGGTACTCGTGGAGTTAGCAATGTGCTGATTGAGGTGCTACGTTCGCTTGGTCTGCACGGAATAGGGGCGGCCAATAAGTTTTTGCCTGTCGCTTATCAGCGCGGTGACCGGGACACGCGGTTAGCGGTCCTCGCGGGTTTACTCGACACCGACGGTCACCTGTCGCGTAAGGTGATGTACGAATATTGCAGCCTTTCGCATCAGTTGGCACAGGATGTCGCCTTCGTCGCGCGTAGTCTGGGCTTTCTGGCCACATTGCGGCGCAAGATTGTTGCCGGGGTCGACTACTGGCGTGTCTACATCAGCGGCAACTGCGACCGCATTCCAGTTCGGGTTTTGCGCAAGCAGGCACCACCGCGTCGGCAGGTCAAGAATGTCTTGCGTACCGGGTTCACGGTTCATCCCGCAGGTACCGGCGACTACTTCGGCTTCACAGTCGATGGCGATCGCCGTTATTTGCTGGGCGATTTCACGGTCACTCACAACTCCGGCAAGACCATCATGCTCTCGGCAGTGGCTGGCAACCTGTTGTCTGAGCCCGATACCAAGGCTTGCATCCTGGCCCACCGCACTGAATTGACGGATCAGAATCGTTCCAAGTTCAGGCGGGTGAATCCTGGGCTGTCTACCTCGGTGTTCGATGCCAATGAAAAGTCCTGGCACGGTCAAACTACCTTCGCCATGGTGCAGACCCTCGCAAGGCCAGAACATTTGAAGAAACTCCCAACACTGGATTTGCTGATCATCGATGAGGCACACCACGCTGCATCACCCAGCTACCGCGCCGTGATTGACCAAGCCTTGAGTCGCAACCCAAAAACTGCGATCTGTGGTCTCACCGCCACCCCAAACCGAGGGGATGGCCAGGGGTTGCGAGAAGTGTTCTCCAATGTATCGGATCAGATCACTTTGGGAGAAATGATCGCCAGTGGTCATCTGGTACCACCACGCACCTTCGTAATCGATGTGGGCGCTCAGGAGGCGTTGAGCAAGGTGCGACGCACAGCGGTTGATTTTGACATGGACGAGGTGGCGGCGATCCTCGACAAGAAACTGATTAACGATGAGGTGATCAGACACTGGAAAGAAAAAGCCTCAGACCGTAAAACCATCATTTTCTGTTCGACCATCGCGCACGCGCAAAACGTGTGCGAGGCCTTTCTTGCAGCAGGCGTTCACGCCGTGCTGATCCATGGTGAGTTGCCCGATGGGGATCGCCGGGCGCGACTGGTCGAGTACCAAAGCGGCGATGCGCAGGTGGTGATCAATGTGGCGGTGCTCACCGAAGGTTATGACTACCCCCCCACCGGTTGCGTCATCCTGCTACGCCCCAGTTCCTACAAATCCACCTTCATCCAGATGGTTGGCCGAGGATTGCGTACCGTGGACCCGGGGGAATTTCCAGGCGTCATCAAGACGGAGTGCATCGTACTGGATTTTGGCACGGCAAGTCTGATGCACGGTTCACTGGAGCAAGCGATCGATTTAGATGGGCAGTTGATCGATGGAGAGGCTCCAACCAAGGATTGTCCAGAGTGCGACGCAATCGTTCCGCTGGCCGTGATGGAGTGTCCGATTTGCGGTCATGTCTGGGAACGACAGAGCAAGGCAGTGGATGTGCTCAGTGATTTTGTGATGAGCGAAATCGATCTGCTCAATCGATCCAACTTTCGATGGTGCGACCTATTTGGGGCTGATGATGCGCTGATGGCCACGGGTTTCAATGCCTGGGGTGGCGTGTTCTTCATGAATGGTCGCTGGCACGCGGTCGGTGGCGGGAAAAATCTCCCACCAAAACTTTTGACCTTGGGCGAGCGCACGGTATGCATGGCCAAGACAGATGACTGGCTCAATGATCACGAAACCGCAGACTCGGCTTATAAATCCAGACGCTGGCTCAATGAACCTCCGACCGAGAAACAACTGCACTATTTGCCGGAACCGCTTCGTGCCGATTTTGGCATGACCCGCTATCGGGCTTCGGCACTGTTGTCCTTTCAGTTCAACAAGGCCTCGATCCAGAGGTTGGTGATGGCTGCCAGCGACAGTTATCGGGAGGTAGCGTGAAATGCGCTGTCTGCTATCGCACGGCTCGGGGCTTTTGCTGGGTCAACTCCAATCTCAGACGCAGCGACCCCAATCGTTACTCGGATCAATGGGTGTTCTGTTCCCGGCGTTGCCAGGATGCTTTCAGCAATCTCATGGAAAAAACGGAGGGACGCATGATTGATCCGACTGACATGGAGTTTTCCGCCATGAAGGCTTGCCTTGTTCCATTGGGTGACTATGTAGGGGCCATCGGCATGGAACGCACCATGGCTGATTACAGCCGTGACGAGGTATTGATGCTGATCGAGGTAGTGATTACGGCCTATCAGGACCGCATGATTGCTGAACACGAACAACAGGCAGAAAAAAACCGTGCATTTTTGGAAGAGCGCCTGATTTCGCAAGGAAAGGCTTGTTCGAGTGGAGGGCTGATCTGATGCTGGATTTCAATCATCGTCCCAAACTGCATGAAAATCTCACCGGTTTGATTGATGTCGCTCTGATGAAAGAACGTGGAAATGAAGAGGCGCGTCGCTATCTGGGCGCATCCCGCCTTGGTATGGCTTGCGAACGCGCGTTGCAATACGAATATCTGCATATCCCTGTGGATGAAGGAAGAGAGTTTTCAGGGCGGCTTCTGCGCGTGTTTGAAGTGGGGCATGTGTTGGAGGATTTAGCCATCCGCTGGTTGCGTTTGGCGGATTTTGAGATTTATACCCGCAAGGCTAATGGTGGGCAGTTCGGCTTTTCAGTGGCAGGTGGCCGAATTCAGGGTCATGTGGACGGAATTCTCAATGGTGGTCCTGAATCACTTGAGTTGACCTATCCCGCCCTATGGGAATGCAAGACCATGAACGACAAGTCATGGCGCGATACGGTCAAGCAAGGTGTCAGCAAATCCAAGCCAATCTATGCGGCCCAGATGGCGATCTACCAGGCGTACATGGAGGCCAGTGTTCCTGGCATCTCTCAAAATCCTGCGCTATTCACCGCCATCAACAAGGACACTCAGGATTTATGGTTTGAGTGGATTCCCTTCGATGGATGGCTTGCACAGCGCATGTCCGATCGCGCAGTGCGCGTGATAAGCGCCACCGAAGCAGGCGAAATCTTGCCACGTTTTGCGATGACCCCAACTCATCAGGAGTGCAAGTTCTGTTCGTGGCAGAACCACTGCTGGAGGGGCGCATGACGAACGAACCAGTGATCTGGCTCGATTACAACAGCGCCTCAAATCCGAGCAGTGATCTGGCCGCCGATACCGAAGTCCTGCGCCAAGCCTTGCTGGATAGACTGGAAGATTTTCTGTTCGAGATGTTTCCACAAGGAAAAATTCGTGGGAGCAAATTTTATGTAGGGGATATCGAGGGTTCACCGGGCAGGAGCCTGGTGGTGGAACTGGAAGGGTCACGACGGGGTTTGTGGAAGGATTTTGCCACGGATGAGGGTGGCGACCCTATCGATCTGTGGGCGCGGTTCAGGGGATTATCCACGCGTCACGATTTTCCGCAAGTCATGGAACAACTCCGAAGTTGGTTGGGGCATCTGCCTGCTACTACAGTTCATCGAACCGCTTTACACGCAAAAGTCATTCCTCTGGATGAATTAGGACCCTACACGGCAAAGTGGGATTACCTGACGACCTCGGGAGAATTGCTGGCCTGCGTATACCGTTACGACCCCCCCTCTGGCAAGGAATACCGCCCTTGGGATGTACGAGCCCGGATGTGGCGCACACCTGACCCAAGACCGTTGTATAACCTCCCTGCAATTTCGGCAGCACAGGCAGTCGTTCTGGTCGAGGGAGAAAAATGCGCTGAGGCACTGATCACTAGCGGCATCATCGCCACCACGACCATGAATGGGGCCAAGGCCCCAGTGAACAAGACCGACTGGAGCCCTTTGGCTGGAAAAAAGATAGTGATCTGGCCTGATCGGGATTCCCCCGGTTGGGATTACGCCGAAGCCGCAGCCAGGGCTTGTGTAACGGCAGGTTGTGATGCCGTGGCTATTCTCGTGCCGCCAACGGATAAACCTGACAAATGGGACGCGGCAGATGCAATGGCCGAAGGATTCGACTGCCGGACATTCATCACGCAGGGCGAACGCCGTGTGGTCAAGGCAGAACTGGCCAAACTCCCCACTTTTTCTTTGGGTGCATTGCTCGATGACGATTCGCCGCTGCCTGACGATCTCATCGCGCCCCGTGTGCTTACGCCAGGAGGACTACTGGTATTTGGTGGTGCTCCCAAGGTCGGCAAGAGTGATTTTCTACTGGCATGGCTCACCCACATGGCGGCAGGCGCCGTGTTTCTTGGCATGTGCCCTCCTCGCCCTTTGCGAGTGTTTTATCTGCAAGCCGAGGTGCAGTACCACTACTTGAGAGAACGGGCGAAATCAGTTGTTCTCCCTGCCAGCCGTCTGTTTGAGGCGCGCGTCAACTTTGTGGCAACCCCCCAATTGCGATTGATCCTTGACGAGGCAGGATTGGCACAAATCATTCCGGCGGTAAGTAACGCATTCATGGATGGGTTACCGGACATCATCGCCATCGATCCGATCCGCAATGTTTTCGATGGAGGGGATGCGGGTGGAGAAAATGACAATGGGGCAATGCTTTTCTTCCTGTCGCAGCGGGTGGAGCGTTTGCGTGATGCCATAAACCCGCAGGCGGGAGTGATTCTGGCTCATCACACCCGCAAACTTGGAAAGAAGCAATTCGAGGAAGATCCGTTCCAGGCACTGGCCGGGGCTGGAAGCCTGCGTGGTTACTACTCCAGCGGAATGCTGCTGTATCGACCTGATGAAGCGCGAACGACCCGCCAACTCCTGTTCGAGTTGCGCAATGGCCCCGGTCTTCCAGTCAAGGCCGTGGATAAGATCAATGGGGAATGGCGTGAGGTGAACTCAAGTGAACGCTTGATCAGGAAGGATTATGGCGAACGGCTTGATGCCGAGCGGCGGCGCAAGCGCGATGTGATTCTGCAGATCCTCTTTGATGAGGCAGCCCAGGGCCGCTGTTACACCACCAACCAGTTTGCTGAAGCGTTTGAAGGCAAAGCCGGATTGGGAGCCAACCGCACCATCAATGATCGGCTCTCGGTGCTGGCCACCAACGGGTATGTCAAATATTTCCGCAACGGCGAGGACTACGGCCTACCGCCTTGCGAGCGCACCAAGTTCGGCTTTCTCTGCGTCGAGGGTATGGTGTTTCACATCCTCTGTGGCGACCCCAATCTGAACACCGGCGAGATCCCCATGCGCGAGTTGAGTGTGCAGCCCACCCACTACAAATGCCCACAATCAGGTGCCGCTATGCCGGTGGAAAACCCTGAGGTGTGGGTCTATCAAGAGGACATTAACCAGGGGAGTGATATCGCATGAATACGCCACAAAACCAGTTTGCAAAAGTTCTGCAATCTGCTCCAGTTTTCTGCAATCTGCAAACTGGTTGCAAACTGCTTTTCAGTCAAATCAATAGGTTATGCCGGTTACAAATGCCC
>NZ_JPOQ01000006.1 GCF_000735045.1 Ferrovum myxofaciens | reverse complement strand
CAATAATTTCCTCAACACCGCCGTCTTGCGCTCCTCAGAATATCCGCTCATCTCCGTTCACTTTCCGCCCCCAGTCCAAAATTAAATCAACTCGGGTGACGCGACATCTTCCCTGACACCGGGGGCGACGCCGCTGATATTGCCATTGTTCGTCACGAAATTGAACAGTTGCTCTCGGAACGAAACGAGGAAGAATACGCAACCCGGCAAGCGGTGGAGTGGGAAGAAATTGTCGCTTACATGGAACTCATCATTACCAGAAGAGGTAAAAAGATTCTCCCAAATGGCGAGGAAATCGAAGTGCCGCCGACCGAAGCGCCAGCCTATTTCGAGTGGGTCCTATGGCGCGCATTCCTTGCCATCAACAGCTTGGCAAACAAGCCGTATGAGGCAAGGCGCTTTAAGATTGACCAAGATTTTTTGCCCGTTGGCACAGCGCCAGGGAATGGCCCTGACTTGATCTTTGAATTTCATGACTTTGTGATTGTGGTCGAGGTCACATTGACGGACAACTCACGGCAAGAAGCCGCCGAAGGCGAACCAGTGCGCCGCCATGTGGCGGATCTTGTTTCTCACTATGGGGCGCAATCCGGCAAGCCTGTGTATGGGCTATTCATTGCAAATCGCATCGACTCCAACACTGCCGAAACATTCCGAATCGGCGTTTGGTTCACTCGCACGGATGACAAGATGCGGCTAGATATTATCCCGGTGACGCTCGTACAGTTTAAAGATTTCTTTGAAGCCTTGTTCAGGTCTGGTCGTGTTGAAGTTGGTTTGATTCGTGAGATGCTCGATCTGTGCGGCGGCTTGCGGCCAGCACATGAAGCGCCAGCATGGAAGCATGAGATTCAGCAGGTTTTCAATCACCGGATCGCTGTCCTCCTGAACTAAATCTCCGGCTTCCTTATGACATAACGGTTAGAGAAGTATTTGAAATTAAACAAACATTCCCCTTTGTCAGATTCAATGCTGGGAAGCGGTTCGCACAAAATAGGCAAACTGATCAACTTGCGTTTAGAATATGCCTTTCGCAATTATTTTGAAAGGCTGGCTGGAAAATGGCATACGATGCGTTCTACCAGTATTATGAACGTAAGGGTTTCTCCTTCGAGCGAGCGCTACTAACCTCCTACTGTCTTTCCCTTTATACCAAACCTTTTGTGATCCTTTCCGGTATTTCCGGTACAGGCAAGACGAAAATCGCGCAGTTTTTTAATGTTCCTGCTACTCAAGCGCTTCGGAGTGGGGTGGCGGAAATGGTTGCTCCTCCAGAACTACCTGGCAAGTGGATCCTGATGACCGTCACAGCTGGCACGGTAGGCGGCGATGGCAGGTCGAACCTCCAATACAAAGACCTTGATGCTCTGTTAAATCAAGAGGAGATCGCGTCAATTACTCCCAGAATTGAACAGCTTAAGCGTTCTGGCGCGAGTGATAATATCTGCGAACCATTCCCACTCATTATAGAAACCCCGGATGGCGAAGATCTCAAGGCAGAAGCCTATCTACAGCGCGCATCAAATCCTCTTCTACGCATCCGTTTTAAGTCCAAGCGCGGCACCCCTTTCTATGACTCAACCATCTATTTTGCTAAGCATTACGCCGTAGGGACTGTGCTAAAGCTTGAAAAAGTAGGTGACAAACGGCTGCGTATTGTGTCTGTAAATGACGAGGCTGTTATTAACAAGGCAAAGGAAATAGAGGCAAAAGAAAAGAAAGAAGTCAGCAATATCTGTTTTATCTCAATCCGCAGTGATTGGACGGATCCATCAGCAATGTTTGGATATTACAATCTTGTTGACCAAAAATACCACATAACACCATTGGTTGCCTTCATTTTGAAAGCGCAAGAAAATCCAGACATACCATTTTTCCTCATTTTGGACGAAATGAACCTAGCAAAGGTTGAACATTACTTCAGCGACTTCCTCAGCTGTTTGGAAAGCCGCCATGTAGGTGATGATGGTAAGTTGCAACAGGAACCAATCCGGCTTTACACCAGCTCCAGTTGGTCTGATACAAATGACGACTATTTTGATGTTGTACCACCCGAACTATTTATTCCGCCTAATCTCTTTGTCACTGGTACCGTTAATATCGACGAATCTACATATATGTTCAGCCCCAAGGTCCTCGACCGTGCGAACGTGATCGAACTTAACGACGTTGATTTGAATAACTACGATAAAGCCCCCCTGGCTATAGACGCGGACGGAGGCTTTCTTTTAAATGAATTTCCAGCGTTTACCGAATTTATAGTGCCAACAAAGAAGGACTATGCAGCACTTCCTGAAGAAGGAAAAATTTTCCTAAAAAACGTACATGCGATTCTTACAAAACACCAGCTTCAATTCGGTTATCGGGTAATCAACGAGATTTCTCGATATGTACTCAATACGCTTCAATACTGCGAGACAAGCGAAGGTCTGGTTGCTGCTGCACTAGATTTTCAGGTTGTGCAAAAAGTTCTGCCAAAGTTTAGCGGACCACAAAGCAAGTTGGAACTCCCCTTGCGTGAGCTACTGCAATTCCTTACTGGTAGCCCATCAGGGGCAGCAATGGATTTCGATGCAATTATGAACCTTGACCCTGAAGTAGCCCTCTATCCACGCTCTGTCGCCAAACTTCAGCGCATGACCCATAACCTCGCGATCAACGGATTCGCCAATTTCATCGAGTGAACGAGCTACTCATCTTTGAAGACTGTGACTGCACAAAAATTGTAGTTGGCGACGTTCTGTTCGAGGGACATAACTACTACATGCAGTTCTCAACTGCGGATCCGTTGCTGATCGCTACGGAGATCGTAAATGCCGGACTGACGGATTTTGTCGTCTGGCATAGGCTGAACCGCGTTGCCACACTGCAGGTTGTTAATCGGATCGGCCTGATACGATTTTTCGGAAAGGTATTTGACGTTCGCAGCGAAAAATTCCTTGAAGGTATCAACGGAACGCGCCAATTTGAGATCTTGCTAGACGATCTCACAAAAATCTCACGGCATATTGTATTTGATCATTACTCTGCCACGAAGGCATATCGTTCTCATCGCAAGGATGCTCATACTCCGTCGATTTTGGAGCGTTTTAATTTTTACCGTCAATGGTTCTCTGATAGGCCAAAGAGTATTGGAATAGAAACACTGATAAAACGAATACTTAGTGATCCGCACAGCCGTCTAGTCGGAGAGCATATCGACGATTTCATCTGGAATGTGAAACGCCCGACACGGCAGACGATGCAATCAATATTCCGCCATCATCAAAAGTTCTGTGAGCTACCGGCCAGCCATCCTCTCGCTGGCACGCACAGCGCTGGACTGTACTCTTCAGTCACATCGCGCACATATTTCCCGCTACGTGCATCAAAAGTTCGCAGTACCGTCTCTGTCGATACTCCAGAAAACCGTTTTGTTAAACATGTATTGCTCGACATTGAATACGTTTGTATCTCGGTGAAAACCAACGCCAAGTTGCCTACACCCATACTCGACGCCTGCTGCGACTTGCTATCCAAAGTGCGAAGACTGCTGAACCAAGAGTTTTTGCGGCAGATTGCCAAGTTAGATGTCTTTCCTGTGTCTTCACCAACTCTCGCATCACGACATGGCTACCGCGAGCTCTACATGATCTTTCTGCGCAGCCGTCTAGGTGCTCAACACATATTCGAGGATTTTGAACAAGAATCACTATTAATCGATCTCAAAAATGTCGCTCAACTCTATGAATACTGGGTGTTCTACCGCGTAGTGCACAGCTTGTTAGGTAGCGAAGTGCTCGTGCATTCACGCGATATGATTGTTAAGGAAGGCAAACTGGTCAATGCGATTGAAGTTGGCAAGGGGAATATATCGATCGCATTTAACAAGTCATTTAACCGCAAGCCGGGGGAGTCTTACTCACTTACGCTGCGTCCGGATATTTCAGTGCGAATCAATCATGGAAACTGTTGCGATATCTTCGTGCTCGATGCGAAATACAAGAGCGTGGACCGGACGACCATGGATGAAACTGATGATATATCTCTACCAACGCGCGTGGTGAAAACAGCCGACTTGCACAAAATGCATTGTTATATTGATGCGATTGATGGTGTTCGGTCGGCGATAGCGGTGTATCCAGGAACGGAATTTATTTTCTTTCCACGAGAACGAAAGAGGCCTGTCGCATATAGTGCAGAGGATGCAGGTACGGCTGAGGGTGTGGGGGCAGTTCCGCTGATTCCCGGCGAGGAAAGATCCGAGAATGAGTTTGAACAACTAATGTCTGAGATAAAAAAATGGGCTGGCCGTAACACATAAATATTCAGAATAGGTTTGGTATTCAGTATTTTTGGATGATCCACAAAATGGTAATGCTTTCATAATACCGAATGCCTACCTTCGCACAAGATGTAAAGGGAATCCAATATTTTCGCCGAAGAAATTTGGATATTGATTTAAAACGGATGCGTTTTCTGTCCATATTGCCGGCACGTCCATTAATCTGATCCATGCCATGGCTTCAGTCTTTTGAATGTCGGGCGCCGGGTTCCAGTGCTGCGCCCACCAAGTATTGGACGGTAACAGCACGAAGTCAGGATGCTGAATTATTCCAGCAATCCATATCCAGGGCAGTACCTGATCGAAGCAAATGTTTGCCCAAACTCGGTGGCCGCCAATTTCCTGAACTGGTTCAAGCCATACTGCAGCAAAACTCTTGCTGAAACCCGGTCGCCACATGCTGACCGGCATGGGTAGTGCTGCGCGAAAAACTGGATTTGCTTTGGTGTGATACGCACGCGCAATCACCAACGCATCCCAGCGCGCACCGACCGTCTGAGTTTCTGCCCCAAGAATCCACGTTTGTCCGCGCGGCACCGCAGACGCAAACTGGGATCTGGTGCCCGGCCACCAGTCATCCAGTACAGCTTCCGGAAACACCAGGTATTTTGCATGAGCACCCTGAGATTGTGCAGCAGCAATCAATGCGCGGTTGTTGCTGATTTCCTGAAAAACATTCCCATTGCTGGGCGGAATGGATGTTTGTATACCCACCCAGCCTGCCGGCGCTGCCGGAGGAACATAAATAAGGTTGGCAAATACGCTCCACACGGCCAGAACGCCACCCGTGACGTAGGCGCGATAATGCCGGGTATCAGCACGCTGGTTGGCCACAGTTGCTATCCAAGCCATCACCATCAGACAGCCCAAAACGCCAGCCAGTCCTTGGCCAGGAAACAGCCACCCAGCAGCGGTAAGCGGGGACAGCCAGCCAATCAGACCGATGGGCGGAATGGCGTCGAGCAGCACGGCCGCAACAGCGCGAGCCGGTGTGCTGGCGATGACCCATGGCAAAGCAAGCAGCGCCGATGAGGTAATCCAGGCAGCCACCCCGAACCCCAGCGCCTGTGACCCAAAAAAACCGGCCGCAGCCGGTACGATTGAGACCGATCCGGCAAGGAACCAGATAAAAGCGAGCAGCCAGCGCGCGCTTTTTCGTTCGGCCTGGATAATCCCGGCCGGCAACAGCAGCGACAATACCGCAGCACCAGCTGGCCACACATTCCATATGGCGCCGCCGGCGAGCAGCAGGCTGGGCAGCAGCAATTGTTTAATGCGCATGATGCCCGTTAGCCAATTTATTGATGAGCTGCTGGTTCTGCAGATGTAGTTGTTCGATTACCGGTGCCAGTTGATGTTGAGCCCATTCCATGCCCGCCCAGAAGAAAACAACCAGACCAACCCCGGCGATGAGCAGCCACAGCTTGCTGACTGATTCCATGACCGCATCTTTCAGAAGGGACGTGTCCACTTTGATGGAGGCGGTTGGAGGTGGCATGGCCTTGATGAGCGCCGCAGCAATCCTGTCCGTGTCAACGGATGGGCTTGGCTGTGGGCGATCCTTCAGTTCGCGCACCATATCGATCACACCCAACTGTCGCTCGATCCCCTGATGGATTGCCGTGATTTTGGTATCCATGTCTTGCCTGTTGCCGTGCAGCGCTGCCAGGACATCATTCCGCCCGGTTTCGCGCGCCCAACCCCATGCCAGCATGGTGACATGTGCGGCATTGGACGGTTCATCCACCACAAACCCGGCGCGCATGAGGATGGCCAGCAGTGCATCGATCTGTTTTTGTTCGGATGGTGACGGCGATCTTCCGCCCAACACATCCATGAATATCTGTTCCGTGTTGGTGTATGCCATTATTCAGCTCCGCCAATGGCCTCGACCTTGGCCATGGCAGCACTTGAGCGTTGCAGCCAGGATTCCAGCGCCAGGCGATAGCCGAACGGCAGGGATTTGCCATTAATACCGGATTGCAGGACTTCATGGAACGGCCGCCGACCGATCATGACGGTGAGCTGGTCATTGAGTTCCGGCAGTTCGGATTCAATCCAGCTGCCGCCATCGACGAGCTGCGCACGCAGTTCATCGACAGCCCAAAGGGCGAATTTGTCTGTGGCACCGAAAAACAGGTTTTTGATAACCATGCCGGATTCGTAGCGCGCCGGCATGTTGCGCAGCCGGTAATTCAGCGCGCGCAGGCTTTCCTGTGTGCGGCTCAACATCCAGACAGGGATTGCATTGGCTTCGCGAAGCACCTCCGAGACGATGTGGATGGATCCGTCAAACGCCCGCGTGCCGATCTGAGCCGGCATGTTGATGATGATGCGGTAATCTGACTTTTCTGCGGCGGCCGCAATAGCCGCCACGCGCGTGCCCAGATCGATCCAGCCGTTTTCGGTGGAAAGGTCGATCAGGGCTGTGGCCATGATGCCCGAACCGGCTTCCAGCCCGCCTTCGCCGCAGACATCCGGATTCGACAGATCCGCGTCGTATACGATGACGCGCGGTCGCGCCTCATTGGGCTGGGTGATGTAGTGATGCACAAGCGCGCGTGCGGCGAGACTCTTGCCGACGCCGCCTTTGTCGCCATCGATGATGAAAGTTTTAAGCATGGTGATTCTCCTTCAGCATTAAAAATCAGGTTTTGTGTTCGCCAATAAATTTGTGCCTGGCTTCGGGCGGGCCTTCGATTTCCTTGCGCAGCCGGTAGTCTTCGTCAGATTCGTCAGCGCGTTTGTCTGAGCCATCTGCCCAGGCAGGCAGGTCAAGATTGGTGCAAGCTGTGTTTGTTTTTGTTGGCGCAGCCGAACCAGATTGAGGTTTGAATTCCTTTTCTTTGCGTGTTTCGGTCCCCGTTTGGGGCGCGTTATTTTTGGCAGAAGCTGCAGTGTCATCTGCTGCTGTTGATGGCTGGGAAGAAACGTGCAATCTTTTGCGACTTCCGATTGCCCTTAATGCATACCGTAAATCATCGACCGGGATGGATGGCAACGCCTCAATCAGTTGCGACAAAACTTCCTGCGTGTTTGTACCTTCTTCAAAAAGTTGATGAATGGTGGCTTCCAGTCCGCGCACACAGCGCACCGCGAATTCTCTGGTTGAAGATGATCTCTTTGCGCCGCGTTTTGCTTTGAGCATCTGTAACAATTTTGTTGATGCGGTAACCTGCAATTCCTCAGCCGCAGTTGGATCGAACTTGCTTGGTGGAACGGTTGGCTTGGCCATGGTGATTCCTTGTTAATACGGCGAACATATATCTATTCAGCAAAGTGTCCACTTTTCGTGCTGTTGTTTGCATTGAAAAGTCGCCTAACTGATTGCTGTTAGGTTCGATGCGATGAGTAGTGAATCAAATGATGCTAGGCATGCGACAAGGGAACCGCGGAGAATGCCTCGGTTTCATTGATGTCGGGTGTCGGGCGGAGCCTGACCAAGTGGTAATGTTTCCCATGCAGAAACGCCGCAGGCGTGTATGCATTTGGGACACATTACCTTACCTTGCACGGATTTTGACCCTTCAGTTTTTGTGGAATTTTTTGCATGAATTTTGCAGAAATTCTTGAAATGTAATTGCAGAGTCGTTTCGGTCAAAAATTTTGCAAAAGTGGACACTTTGCTGAATAGATGTATGGGCACGAAACCACAACGCAAAATCATCCAAATCAAAGCGCGCATCACTGAAGCGCAGCATGCCGACTTGCAGAAGCAGGCGCAGCATGCTGGCATGAACATTTCTGAACTGATTCGACAACGAATCATGAACAAGCCGGTGATATCCAGTGCAGATGAAGGTGCAGCAAAGAGCATCGACAAGGTGGGTCGCATGCTCAAACATTACTACCCGAAGGACAAAGGCTGGGCAAGCGCAGAAGACCGGCGGAAATGGTGGCGATTGGTTGAGGAGTTGCGGCAGATTGCGCGCAACATCCAGAGTGGAAGCAAGTCGTGATCGCAAAGGTCATCACGCTGAAACACAGTAGCGGCAGTAAAGGCTTCGATCCGGTGCTGCGATATATCATGCGCGCGGATCCTGAATGTGGGTTGGCTGAAGATGTTCGGATCGAAGCCGGGCACTTCAATGTTGCCGACGATGAATTGTATTTTGGCCACGAAGACGAACGTGCGGCCTACGCAGACGATCTGGCGTGTGAGTTCAACTACGTTGACTCGATGTGTCGCAAGCAAACCCGGTTCAATGGCAACCCGGTGTATCACGTTGCGATCAACTGGCAGGAAGACGAACACCCGACACCGGAACAAGCTGAGCATGCCAGCAAATACATCATGCAGGCACTGGGATATGCCGATCATCAGGCGGCTTGGGCAATTCACCGCGATACCGACAACGATCATGTGCATCTGGTCATTAACCGGGTGCATCCTTTAGCACTGAAAGCGATCAGCCCGCCGTTCAAGAAGGATTACGTCATTCTCGACCGGTGCATGCGTGAACTGGAAATCGAGTTTGGCCACAAACGCGCCAACGGGCCATACATCACGCTGGACACCAATGATGGCCCAAAGATTGTGCGCATGAGTCGGGCGGAGCGACGCGAGCGCGGGCTGTTGAAAGAAGATGATTCGCCACGGCTGACACGCGGGGCTGCGGCAGCAGAGTATCGTTTTGGCACCGATTCATTTCAATCCTGGGTAGCTAAAAACCCGGCGCACGCACTTAAACAAACACTCGGTAAGCAGAGTGCCACCTGGCAGGACGTACACATGGCCATGGCACAGCATGGCGTCGCCATTCAGCTTAAAGGCTCAGGCATGATCGTCACCACCATACTGGATGACGGGCGCGTGCTGGCGGCCAAGGCATCCCAGCTGGGACGCTGGGCAAGCCGGGCAGAACTGGAAAAAACCCTTGGCGCTTATGAACCGCCGGCGACAACACCGGCCGCCGCACCCAATATCTATCAACGTCAGATGGTGGAACAACAACGCAAAGAAGTCCCGGAAAAAGCCCATGAAGCATTCCATGCTTCCCGTGCCCGGGATCCGGATGAACGCGCGATTCGCCGCCAGGCACGCGCGGATGCGCGGCAGGATCTGGCCGACCGGTTCAAGACTGATCAGGAATCCATCCGGACAACCAAACCAGAACAACGCCAGGCATTACGGGAACGTCATGACCAGGAGCGCAAAGTCTTGATGGCGCAGCAGCGCCTGATGCGCGGCGAAGCCAAAGCAGAGGCGCGCAAGAACGGAAAGAGTCCGGAACTTGCCTTGTCGATCTGGGCGTATCAGACCGCCATGCAACGAGAAGAACTGCAAAAGCGTCAGGCCTCCGAGCGTAAGTCACTTACGGCGAAATTGCCACGAGCCGAAGTCTGGCGCACCTGGTTGGAAAAACAGGCTCAGCAAGGCGATGAAGCCGCGCTTGCCGCACTGCGCGGCATCCGTCACCGGGAACAGCGCGCAAAGAACAAACAGATCGACGGCATCGAGGGCGAAGAAGTGGATCCGTTGCGTCGCCGCACGTTGGCAGGACTGGATGCGCAGATCGACCAGCGCCGGCAGCTGGTGATTTATCGCGGACAGGATGGACGGGAGAAATTCACCGACACCGGGCCACGCATCGTCATGCACGACAAGGCTGACGATAGCTTGGAAGCGGCATTGCGGCTAGCTGCGCAGAAATACGGTGGCAAGGTGGACATCACTGGCAGCAGTGATTTCCGGGAGCGTGCCGCGCGGCAGGCCGTGCGGCTGGGAATCAAGGTTACCAATACGGATTTGCAGGCAGTGGTGGCGGATGAGCAGGCAAAACGACAAGCAAGTCAATTCAATGGAAAGGACTATCAGAATGAGCGACCCAATTACGAACGCATCAAGCCCGAACGAACCCGTAGAGGACAACGAGCCGCCGCTGTATATCAGTCCGGTCTTGCTCATGATGGAAGCGAAACACCGCCCGAATCCCTCGCCAGCGTGCGAAACCTGTCCGGCATCCGTGTGGTTCATCACGAGAGAGCTCAAGTGTTTCTGCAGTCAAATGCACCTGATCGTGTGGGATCAGAAAGAGCCGCCGATCCTGAAATGCGACGGCCGGGAGCTGGCGCTGCTGAAAATAGCGCAGGAACCGGAATAGTCGCCGATGTTTCCACAAAATCTGTGGACAACTCCGCAACAGTTCCAGATAAAACCATGAATAAAGAATTGTCTGATGCCTTGCCGAAGAAACAGGCAAAGCGCCCGGAAAAACGCAAGGACGCTGATCTTGGGCGTTAAAAGTGGACACTTTGCAGAATAGATGTATGAGCTTTTATTCCTGAGAAACCCATGACATCTGCCAACCTTACACATGCCCGGCAAAGCGAAGCCCTACGCCGCGCGATGGGTGCCGAAATCCTCGAACCACTGCGCGATCCGCAAGTGGTCGAGGTGATGCTGAACCCGGACGGAACGTTATGGGTGGATCGGCTGGGCACCGGCATGCAATGCACCGGCACCATCGATCCGGTGCGCGCATTGACCATCGTCAACACCGTTGCCGCGATGCTGGAAACCGTGGTGACACCCGAACATCCGATTCTGGAATGCGAATTGCCGTTGGATGGATCCCGGTTCGAGGCGCTGATACCACCGCTGGTCGAGCGCGCCAGCTTTGCCTTGCGCAAAAAGGCCATGCTGGTGTTCACGCTCGACGATTATGTCACACAAGGCATCATGACCGACGATCAGCGCCAGGCAATTGAATCAGCGGTTACCGGTCGCAGGAATGTGCTGGTGTGCGGCGGTACCGGCACCGGCAAAACCACGCTGGCCAACGCGATTCTGGATTGCGTGGCCAAGGTGGATACCGAACACCGCATCGTGGTGATCGAGGACACGCGTGAACTGCAGGTGAATGCCAAAAACGTGGTGTTCCTGCGCACCAGCGACAACACCGACATGACGCGTCTCTTGCGCGCCACGATGCGCCTGCGCCCCGACCGGATCGTCGTCGGCGAAGTGCGCGACGGCAGCGCGCTGGCATTGCTCAAAGCCTGGAATACCGGCCACCCTGGCGGTGTTGGAACCGTGCACGCAAATGACGCCAGCGCGGCTCTTATCCGTGTCGGGCAACTGATCCAGGAAGCGGGCGTGCCGCCCAGCCCGGAACTCATCGCCGAAGCCATTAATGTGGTGGTGTCGATCAAGCGCACGGTCACCGGTCGCAGGGTGGAAGAAGTTGCCGTGGTGCACGGATGGTCGGCCAGCGGCGGCTTCCACGTCGAGCGCCGCGCATGACCGGGAAATTTATCGAGTTTGCCCGCTTGCAGGGCGTAACGATTGACCCTGCCAGACTGGTGGCAGATGGCCGGATACACCGGGCTGATGTGGGCGAATCCGCATCCGGCAAGGGAGACGCCAGCTTCCTGCTGCGCGAAAACGGCACCGGATGGGTGCTGAACTTCAAGGGAGCTGGCTACCCAGTGCATTTCCGACCGGAACAGGCGCGCGATCCCACACCTGAAGAACTGGCAAAAACCGAAGTCGACCGGCAAGCCTTTCGCGCAGAACAGGTCGAGCGGCAGCGCAATGCCATTACTGAATCTGTAGAGCTGTGGAACCGCGCCCGAGACGGGGGTGAATTTCCGTATCTCAAAAATCCTGACATGCACGCTTGTGGCCTGCGCCAGGCAGGTGGACGGTTGTTGACGCCGATGATGGCGATGGGTGCTGACGGCGATGTGGCCTGGGTCGGCATGCAGCGCATTGCCTGGGCAGAACCCGGTCAGTCAGCAGACAAGCGGTTTATATCCGGCACGCCAACCAAAGGCGCGTTTGCAGTGATTCCGATTCTTGGTACGGATGAAGAAGCGCCGCTCAGGGCATTCGATGCCGCCAAGGCCGCAAAGCAGGTGGTGCTGTGCGAAGGCATCGGCACGGCGCTGGCCATCCATCACGCAACCGGCCTGCGGGTCATCGCGGCCATGTCCGCGCAGAACCTGCCGGAGGTGGCGCGCAGCCTGCGCGACCACCTGCAGGGCGGGGTGCTGATCTATGCAGATAACGATGGAGAAAAAGCGGCGCGCAAGGGGCAAATCTGCGCATTGCAGGCAGCCAGGATTCTGGGAGCGCAGACGCGCATAGCACTTCCTGAAAAGCCGGGTGGCGGTACGCCATCCGGCTATGACGCGCGCGACCAGCTGCGTGATAGCGGCGTGCAGGAAATTATCAGAACGACAGATGAGGCTGTGGAGGCCATCGCTTTTGAGCAAAAGCATTCATTTCAGAGGGGCGAACAACCCGATTATCAACCCAAGGAGACTGGCATGGAACCGAACATCGAAACCACGGAAACGCGATTGCTGCGCGAATGGCGCAAGCAGGCCGATCCGGTGCGCGATCAGCGCAGCGAGGCACAGGCAGCGCTTGCCGCAACGCATCACGAGCAGCAAAAGACATTTCTCGATTCACTGGAACAGCGGCGCATTGAGCATGCAGCCGAGCTGGCCAAGAGCCATCCGGAAATGGTTCAGGAGCACAAGGATTCATTGATGTCTCTGGACATTGCCAAGCGTGCAGAGCAATTGCAGAAACAGCAGGCAGCCGAGCGCAAAACCTTGTTGTCCGGCCTGCCGGAAGTGCCGACTTGCCTGAACTTTCTGGAACAAAAGGCCGGTCAGGATGCTGAAGCTGCGAAGCTGCTGGAGATTGAGCGCACCCGCAGCGGTCAGGAGATGAGCATCAAAGGCCAGCGCATTGCGCAACTTGATCCCATGGTGCTGGAGGGGCTGACCCATGAAATTGAAACCAGCAACAAAGACGCTGCATCGCAGGCGGTTCATTACGCGCGTGATGGCGAGCGCGTGATGACCGATCGCGGCGAACGTCTGGATGTGTACCGTATGGACGACCGCGAGATCGAGGCCGCTTTGCGGCTGGCCGAACAGAAATACGATATGCAAAAGGGACTGGTATTGACCGGCAGCCGCGAGTTCCAGGAGCGCGCGGCGGAGATTGCCGGGCGCCTGAATCTCAAGGTCCAGAACACCGACCTGCAGGTCAGCTGGCAAAAAGGCCAGGGTATGGCAAATGACATGGGTGCCGGAGCAGCGCCCACGCCACCCGCTGGCGGAATAGAACAGGCGCAGGAAGCCGTGCCGAAAGTGCAATCTGTCGATCACCCCATCGACCACAAATATCTGGGGGCTGAATATGTGCTGGCGCGCCTGGATATGTCTGGCCGCGAAGCCTTGCTGGCGGCGGGTGCTGGCAAGCCGTTGTCCGATCAGCAGCGTGAGCTGTTGAGCGGCGGTGAGTACCCATCCTTGATCGACGAGCATGGCCGGTTAAATGAGGATGGCGTGAATGTGCAGAACCGCATGACTGCCGACATGGAAGAAGACCGGCAACTTCAGCAACAGCTGCGCACCCGGAATATTGATGAAACGCTTGAAAAGAAGGAGGTGCATGTTGAGCATGCTGGTGAAGCCAGACAGGAGCATGCAGCGACGAGCAAACCTGAAGTCAGGAAGCGTGACCAGGATCAAGCAATGGGCATGTAACAACGGAAAGCGCTCGTTTGATGGGTGAATGCCGGGGTGCTGGAACGGTATTGCAGGGTGGAAAATTGAAGCGTTTTGTGTGTTTTTGGGTGATTTAAGGAGGTTGTATGGAAAATTCGATATCGGAAGTGGTGGACGGCAGTGAATTTGCCGAAACGGCTTATGACATGAGCCAGGCGCAGGCTGAAAAGGAATTCGGCGCGGAGTTTGAAACAGACGCCGAAGAAATGAACGGGCTGGAAGGGGTGGATCATGACTGAACAAACCCAGCCACAGACCGAGACGCAGACTCAAACTCAAGGCAAGCGCGATCTTCGGCAGGAAATCACCGACCGGTTCGTTGCCGCACTGGAACAAAACAAGATCCCATGGGAAAAGCCATGGGAATCCATCGGGCATAACGGGTTACCCAAGAACCTGGTATCGGATCGTGCATACGGCGGCGGCAACCGGCTGATTCTCATGTTTGAACAAATGGAGCGTGGATATACCGATTCACGTTTTGCCACATTCAAGCAGATCGGTGACATGGGCGGGAAAGTCGAGAAGGGCGAAAAGGGAACGGCAATCGAGCTGTGGAAAATTCAGGAGTTCTGGGAACGTCCGGATGTGAAGATTACGCTTGCAGGCAAACCAGTTAAAGTGCTGGATGAAGGCCGTGGCGTGGTCAACATTGCCGGCGCGGCTGACAAAAAACCCTACGGACAGGTGAAGCCCGGCGATCTGGTTGTACAGCACCAGGGCAAATCCATGTCTTGGGCGATAGCGCATGAGGAGTTGGTTCGGGCAGTCGCCAAAACCTATGTGGTCTTTAATGTCGAGCAATGCTCCGGCCTGAAACTCGACCCGATGCCAGAAATCCCGCGCCTGCCGGTGGATGAGCGCGGTGAGCATCTGATGCAGGTGATGGCCAAGGACGGCGTGGGGTTCAAACAACATGCGGAAGCTTTCTATTCGCCGAGCAAGGATGAAATCTATCTGCCGGCGCGCGATGCATTCAAGACACCGGAAGGCTATTACGGCACCGCCCTGCATGAAATCGGCCACGCTACTGGCGCTGAGCAGCGATTGAAGCGCGACGGCATCACCGGTGCCCACAAGTTCGGCTCAGAAGGTTACGCCAAGGAAGAACTGCGCGCCGAATTGTTCAGCACGTTTATGGCTGCACAGACCGGCATCCCGCACGATGAAGAGCAGCACAAAGCCTATGTTCAGTCGTGGGCAAAAGTGCTCAAGGAAGACAAGAACGAGATTTTCCGGGCGGCGGCTGAGGCCGGCAAGGCGGTCGATTATGTGCTGGACAAGGAACGCGAGCTGCAGGCCGAAAAGCAGCAAACCGCTGAACATCAAGCCGCACCTAATGACAGACCGGCCAGTGTCAGCACTGAAAATCAGGCGCTTGCCGAACGGGTGGAAGATGAACCCAAACCCGCGCCAGACCTGCCTGATGGAGACAAAGCATCAGGTAAGGTAGCGCAAAGAAAATCGCGTAGAAGTACAGGCGATGCGGAAGTGAGCCGGTAAAGGGAGCAGGATCATGGCAGAAGCTGAACACGTATATCACATCCCGAAAGCGCAGAAGGACATTACCCGGTTCATCTGGGTGGGGCTGGGCGCGTTTGTCATGATCATGCTGCTGTCCACATGGACCGCCACGGAATATGCCGCGTGGGCGCTGGGCTATGTCTCGGCGCTGGGCGCGCCCATGGCGGAACACGTGTATTTCCCGTTCGACATCCTGATCTGGACGTGGAAATACAACAGCCCCAGCTATGGAATGGATGTCATGACGATCTTTGCCCATGCGCACCTGATCATGGGCATAGGCGGGTTCTTCTCGCTGGTCATCCCGGTTGCGATGGCGTACCGCCGTTCCCGCAAGGCCGACGCCGAGCGCAACGACCTGCACGGCTCCGCGCACTGGGCAAGCGCTGAAGAGGTGGAAGCTGCAGGAGTCCTGCCCGACGAAAAAAACCGGGGTGGGGTGCTGTTCGGCGCTTTTGAAGACAAGAAAGGGCTGCGTTACCTGCGCCACAAAGGACCGGAACACATGATGGTGTTCGCACCCACCCGATCCGGCAAGGGCGTGGGGATTGTCATTCCCACGCTGTTGAACTGGGATCAGTCGGTGCTGGTGCTGGACATCAAAGGCGAGAACTGGGCATTGACCAGCGGATACCGCCAGCAGGTATTGAAACAGCGGGCGCTCAAATTTGATCCAACCAGCGTGGATTCCGCGCGCTTCAATCCCTTGCAGGAAATCCGCATCGACGGCAATCTGGTCAAGGATGTGCAGAACATCGCCACCATGATCGTGGATCCCAACGGCGAGGGGCTGAAAGACCACTGGGCAAAAACCGGTTTCGATTTGATGACCGGCGTGGTGCTGTTTGTGCTGCTGTGCGAGCCGCCCAAAGGCAAAACACACGTTGACCGTTGCATTGCGATGGTGCTGGGCATTCTGTCAGATGGCGGAATATTTCGGGCGGACGCGCAAAGTGCTGCCAGCGCGGCGGCACAGGAAGGCGGTAAAGACGGCGACGTGGTGGAAGGCGCCCGTGCCGTTCTGAGTTACATCCGCGACATTGCGCATGCCTGGCTGGAAAAAGTGGAGCAGGGCGAGCGCATCGCCCCGCAACCTGTCGAACACGATGCGCGCCTGGCGGGCTGGATGGCGGTGGCGCAATCCATGCAGTCATGGCTCAACAAACCGACCAACGAGGCGGGCAGCGTGCTATCGACCGCCCTGTCATTCTTGTCCCTGTACCGCGATCCCGTGGTCGCTGAAAACACCCGGGTATCGGACTTCTCGATTGAAAGCCTGATGGGCGGCAACAACCCGGATGGCCAGCCCGTACAAGAGAAAACCTCGTTGTATCTGGTGGTGCCGCCATCTGATAAAGACCGGCTGAAACCGCTGTTGCGGCTGGTGATCAGCCAGGTGGTGCGCCGGCTGACCGAAGGCATGGAATTCGATGCCAAGGGTGCCAGCAAAAGTCGGTTCCCACACCGGTTGCTTCTGCTGATTGATGAATTTCCGAGTCTTGGAAAACTGGAAATCTTCCAGGAAGCGCTGGCCTTCATCGCCGGCTATGGCCTGAAAGCCTTGCTGATCGTGCAAGACTTGACCCAGCTCAATGCCGCCTATACCAGGGATGAATCGATCGTGAGCAACTGCCACATCCGCATCGCCTATGCGCCCAACAAGATCGAAACCGCAAAATCGTTATCCGACATGTGCGGTATCAGTACCGTGGAACACACCCAGCGCCAGTATTCCGGCAACCGCATGGCGATGCTGCTGCAAAACGTCAACACCAATGAGCAAATCGTGCAGCGGCCGCTGCTCACCGCAGACGAGTGCATGCGCCTGCCACCAGACGACGAAATGGTGTTCGTGGCCGGATTTGCGCCGATTTACTGCAAGAAGATCAAATACTATCAGGATGCGGCGCTGGCGGAACGTATCAAGCTGGGAGCAGCATCAACAACCGGGAGAGGGGTATGAGTGAATCTCGTTTGAAAACGAAGCCAAAAAAACCGACGGATATTGAAATATCTTCCGGAAAAAACTTTTTTGGCCATGTCCTGATAGGCGTCATATGGGTCATATTTGTGTGCTACATCCTTAGCTTGACCCTTTAACAGATCGTTAAACAGTGGAGATTTGTGGTCATGGTAATTCATTGGGAACGGCTTATTGTGCCTCTGTTGTCGATGGGTTTGATCATCGCATCGGCGCAAGTTGCATACCTGAGCGGCTGGCGGATCAACCTGACCGAAAGCGAACCGCTGGGCATTTATCAGCTCGAACCGGTGCATGGAAAGGTCAATCGAGGCGCGCTGGTGGAATTCTGCCCGCCGGTGTTCGTCACTCCGGAAAGATTCCCGTTCTACATGCGAGGCACCTGTCCGGGCGGTGGCATGCCCATGTTCAAAACAGTGGCCGGTATACCCGGTGACCGGGTGCGCGTGAACATGGATGGTGTCTGGATCAATGGCCAGCGGCTGCGGTTCAGTCAGCAAGTGGCGGGATCGATCAAATTCCCGAAGGTTCGTCTGCCGCACCAGCAGGGAGATTTTGTGCTGGGCAAGGATGAATACTGGATTTACGGTAGCGGGGCAAGCCCCGGACTCGCTGCGCAGAGTTTTGACAGTCGGTACTGGGGTACGGTGACAAGGTCGATGATTTATGGTTCAGCAGTATAATATTAAAGGGGTATCCGGAATCTGTGATTGATATTTACTAAAAAGAAAGGAAATTCATGGGAATTATTAAGGAGAATGCAATACGTTTTTGGACTGTTGCCTTTGCGTTCAAAGCTGCTCTAGTTATTGCCGCGATGTCCCTATTCGTTTGGTTTTTTGCATCCGAAATCTGGGATGTCGTCCCCTTATCCAGTTCCGCAATACAGCCACTATCCGCGTGCGAAAGGCAATCGTTGCTAGATATCGCGTCGACTGAAAGGCAATCGTTGCTAGCTATCACACCAACCAAAGAAACCCGGCTGACTTATGGCGACCTAGCACACGCGGATGCCCAATGTGCACGAAAAGCACAGCTTGCCGCGATCAGCGGCATAACGCGATAGGGGTGGCCCATGATTTCAACAAATTGGATGAATTTGCTGGCTGCCACGTTGCTGGTGCTGTTATTGCTGCTCGCAAAATTTTCGCCTCCGAAGCCAAATAGTGAGCAGCAAGAGTCGTTTCGCAACCTGAGAATCAGGGTGATTATTGCTGTACTGACCATTATCGATATGGCGTTTTTATTATGGGCTATGTTTGATCGCGGCTAAATAACGTTATGCAAAATCAATCATGGATTCCGGATACCCTATTAAAGTAAAGATTGCAAGCCGTGAATGATAATCTGCTTTATGCCGAGAATATCACTCCGAGTCATACGCTACTGGTTGTTGCGACATTATCATCTGCTGCTGCGTACCATACTTCTGCTGGAGCGCTGCGCTCTCTAAAGCGACACAGTATGTACCGCGGTTTGTCTCGATTGCTCATCAGGTGCGATTCCATCAGCCGGAAAATCTTGTTACCAAAATTGATGATTGTTTGGCGATCCACTGCAAGACACTCCGGTGTCAGGTTGTAGGCGTATTTTTCGGGCGACCCGCGGTGGAGTTTGTCACCACAGATACCGTTCAGTTTCTTTAGGTCATCTTTTGTAAGGTACGGGACGTGAATTTCATCTAATTGGACTCTGTTTTCTGTGACAGTTATCGTCTGTGGTTTCGGGTAAAAGTCTTGATGCAGCTTGTCGAGTGACTTCATCAGCATATCCGCAGACCACTCCTTTTGAAACTTTGGGGACTGTAATTCTTTAATATATGCATGTGCGATAACACAAGCATAGGCGATGCATTCACAGATGAAGCGAAACTGTAGAAAACAGAACTCATGTGCCAACGATCCGGAAAGTGCGGTACGACCACTCAACACATCTTCAATTGCATAAAGCCGTTCTTTGATCTCTTGCATCATGTCTGTGTACTTAGGGTCTTGGTTCACCGCGACTTTCTCCTTTGTTTGACGCAGTATCGCATAATGCTCACTCATTGGTAACGTAGCAGGCCACTTTGGGTCGTTATGCGGCATCTCATCAAATGACTGGGGTTATCTTTCCAACAAAAAACTGTTTCCATCAAAGAGCGGTATATGTCTTTTTTGTCTATGCTATGCAGCCAAATAAGATTATTTTGGTTCAAATAAGGCAATTCATATGGGGACGCAAATTTCAGTCCAGCCAAAAATTCCTCTGGTGAGCATGGAGTTAAATTGAAGTCCTTGCACCATTTCAGATAATCTGGGACATTAAAATCAACATTTGATTTCATGTTGTGCTCGAAACTTTCATTATCCAAACCCCTTCCTTGTGAATCAAATCAAACCCCGCTCGGCAAAAGATAGCACGTCCGTACCTGCCACAATAAAATGATCCAGTACGCGCACGTCCACCAGCGCCAGCGCGCCTTTAAGAGCGTCTGTCAGACTTTGATCGGCGCGGCTCGGTTCAGCCACGCCTGACGGATGATTGTGCGCCAGAAGCACGGCGGCGGCGTTATGAGCGAGCGCAGCTTTCACCACCTCACGCGGGTAAACGCTGGCCTGATTCAAGGTGCCACGGAACATTTCCTCAAACCCGATTACCCTGTGCTGGTTGTCCAGAAACATGATGCAAAACACCTCATACTCCAGCCCGGACAACCTGAGACGCAAATAATCACGCACGGCCTGTGGAGAACTCATGGCGTCCCCAACAACCCGGATTCGCTTGTCCAGTATTGCCAACGCCCGCGCAATGATGGCGTCATCCGACCCTGTCGCAGCATAGGTTAAATCTGATTCAAATTCAATTTTCAGCTGATTGGTTTTCATGGTCTTGGCTCCGCAGTCGGTTAAAAAGTGATGCTCTCGACCTGAAGCCTTCTTCGCTCCGCCCTGGGGCGGCGGGGGTGGGGAAAGCCGTTTGCGTAGGAATGACAAAACCGGGATTTCTCCCGACTTGCAGTGATGCCCACGATCAGTCCCCCTTCACCTACGGATTAGGGGCGCCGATCCAGTGGGCTTGCATGTCGGGAAGCCGGTTGGAACGGAGCGTTTAAACGGCGTAGCGGATGTGGCTTTTCAGGCTGTCGGCCAGCAGACCGAATGCCAGCCTTGTGCTGGCGTGATGGGTGCGAGGAGTTTTTTCATCAAAAAGTGGACACTTTGCAGAATAGATATAAGAGCCTCCGATTTCCGGAAGCCGTATCAGAGCGAAGGGACTGAAATGAAGAAAGCATTGACCCGCATCCCAGCCGCCATTCTGGCGCTGCTGGCCGCACAAAACGCATTCGCGACTGGTAGCGGCGGCCTGCCATGGGACAGCGCCATCACGACGTTGTCGGGCGATTTGACCGGACCTGTCGCGACCGGTATCAGCGTAATCGCATTTCTTGCCGCCGGCGCGGCACTGGTGTTCGGCGAAGAACTGGGCGGCATCGCCAAGAAGCTGATGTACGTCGTTCTGGGCGTGGCGTTCATTGTGCTCGGCAACAAATTCCTGTCAGTCCTCGGCCTGACCGGCACCATGGTGTTTTGAGGAGGCCGCCATGAAGAAATTATTCACCCGCATTACGACAGCCATCCTTGCGTTGCTGGCCGCACAAAGCGCATTCGCGACGGGCACCGGCGGCCTGCCATGGGACAGCGCCATCACCACTTTGCAGGGTGATCTGACAGGACCTGTTGCGACCGGCATCAGCGTGATCGCATTTCTTGCCGCAGGCGCCGCTCTGGTGTTCGGCGAAGAACTGGGCGGCATCGCCAAGAAGCTGATGTACGTCGTTCTGGGTGTGGCCTTCATTGTTTTGGGCAACAGTTTCCTGTCAGCCCTCGGCCTGACCGGCGCTATGGTGCTGTAATGCGCACCGCTATACGGGAGCGCGCCATGGATCACCACGACATTCCGGGCGACCAGCCGCCTGCTTTGACCGACATCCTGTCGCAGGTGGTGCAAGCCTTGGTGGATCAGGGGCATGAGGTTCCGGAAATCACGCAGGCCATGCGCTATGTCGCTGACATGACTGATCTGATCGACCGGGTTTATGGAGACAAAATGTGAGCAACGATTACAGTACGCCGATTCATGACTCGCTCAACCGACCCATCCTGTTGATGGGCGGCGAGCGCAACCTGGTATTGATGCTGGCGGTCATCGCCGGCGTTTTCATCTTTTCGTTGGCGCATGTGTGGGCGGCAGTCATGGGCGTCACCATGTGGATGATCGGCCAGTGGGCGTTAAGCCGCGCTGCCACTTATGACCCTCAGCTGTCGCAAACCGGCATCCGGGCAATGAAGTACAAACGCTACTACCCGGCGCAGGCCACACCGTTTGCGCCACAGCGGGAGATGAAATAATGCGCGAATTGACCGAATTCCGCACCAAAGCCTATGGATTGCCGGATCTGCTGCCGTGGGCGGCGCTGGTGGATGACGGAATCGTTCTCACCAAAAACGGCGGCTTGATCGCCGGCTGGGAATACCGGGGGCCTGATCTGGATTCTGCAACCAGTGAAGAGCTCAAGGCTATGTCCGCGCGCATCAACACCGCCCTGAAACTGGGTGACGGCTGGGTGATCCATTGCGACGCCCTGCGCGGCATGGCGCCGGGCTACGCGAAGTCAGGTGCGTTTCCTGACCGCACCACGCGCTTGATCGATGAAATGCGCCGCGCAGCGCATGAAGGGATTCATGCCGGATATGCCAGCCGCTTTGTTCTGATCGTGACCTGGTTCCCCATGCCGGATGCGGCAAGCAAGACCGCTGATCTTTTTGTGGATGGTCGCATCACGGGTACGGCCAGCCGCAATCTGGAACGCTTCCATGAACAGATCCGCGAACTGGAAAGCCGGTTGTCCAGCTTGCTGCATATCCGCAGGCTGGCGGACTCGTTGGATGATCGCACCGGCGCCATTACCAGTCCCTTATTGTCCTATCTGGAACAGTGCGTCACTCTTGCCCCGCAAGCGCGTCCCATGGTCATGGCTGAAGCACCGATGTATCTGGATGCGATTATCGGCGCGCATGATCTGGTGACGGGCTTCGTGCCCCGCGTAGATGGCCGGCACGTCTGCTGTGTCGGCCTGACCGGCCTGCCCGGGCACAGCTTTCCGGGGATACTGGATTTTCTCTCCCGCTTGCCGGTGACGTACCGGTGGAGCAACCGCTTCATTTATCTGGATCCCGGCCAGGCCGATAAACTGCTGAACAAGTACCGCAGCCGCTGGGCGCAAAAGCGCAAGAGCATGTTGAATGTGATGCGCGAGAACTCCGGCGGCCAGGCCACGCACATCAACGCCGATGCCGACCGCATGGCCACCGATGCGGTACAAGCGCTGTCCGAGGCATCCAGCGGCATGGTGCTGTACGGGTATTACACCAGCGTGCTGCTGCTGTCGCATGACAATGCGGCCATGCTGGATGAAATCACCCGCGAGGTCGTCAAGCATATCGAAAACCGGGGCTTCGGCGCGCGCGTCGAAGAAGTCAACAGCATAGAAGCGTATCTGGGCACGCACCCCGGCAACACCAGCGCCAACGTGCGCCGGCCGCTGATCCACACGCTGAATCTGGCGCATCTCTTACCCTTCACCTCGGTCTGGGCCGGCCTTGACAAGAACCCGTGCCCGTTCTATCCGCCCGACAGTCCGCCGTTGCTGTATGCCAAGACCGATGGCAGCACGCCGTTTCGCCTCTGCTTGCATAGCGGAGATCTGGGGCATGCCGTGATTCTCGGACCCACCGGCTCCGGCAAATCAACCTTGCTGGCCACACTGGTCGCCCAGCAATTCCGCTATCCGAATGCGCAGGTATTCGCGTTCGACAAGGGCTATTCGATGCTGCCGTTGGTGTGGGCGGCCGGCGGCCAGCATTACGACATTGCAGGCGAGCATGGCGAATTGGCCTTCTGTCCATTGGGGCGGGTGAATGAAGTCAATGAACAGGTCTGGGCTGCCGAATGGCTGGAACAGCTGTGTGAATTGCAGGGCGTCAAAATCCTGCCACACCACAGGCAGGAAATCTTCCGTGCCGTGGTGCAGCTTGGCAAATCAACCGACGCCATGACGCAACGGACAATGACCAATTTTCTGGTGCTGCTGCAGGACCAGGTGCTGCGTGACGCTTTGCAATCCTACACCCTGCGCGGCATGGCGGGGCATCTCCTGGATGCGGAAACGGACAGCCTGGCCAATGACCCGTTCCAGGTGTTCGAGATGGAACACCTGATGAACAAGGGCGACAAGCTGGTGCTGCCGGTGCTCACCTACTTGTTCCATCGCATCGAGCAGCGCTTCCAGGGGCAACCCACGCTGCTGGTGCTGGACGAAGCCTGGATCATGCTCGGGCACCCGGCATTCAAGGCCAAAATCCGCGAGTGGCTGAAAGTCTTGCGCAAAGCCAACGTGGCGGTGGTGTTCGCCACGCAAAGCCTCACCGATCTGGTCAGATCCGGCATCGCGGATGTGATCTTTGAATCGTGCCCGACCAAGATACTGCTGCCCAACCCCGAAGCGCAAACCGACAACATCCGGCCGCTGTACGAAGGCATTGGACTCAATGCCCGGCAGATCGAGATTCTGGCCATGGCCACACCCAAACGGCAGTACTACGTCATACATCCGGATGGTCGACGCCTCTTCGAGCTGGGATTGTCCGGTGCCGAGCTGGCGTTTGTCGGCGCATCGGGCAAGGAAGACATCGCGCGGATCCGGACATTGCGCGATCAACTGGGCAATGCGTGGCCGGCGCAATGGCTGCGCGAGCGTGGATTATCCAAGGCTGCAGCCACATGGGAAGGGTATTGATATGGAATCGTATGCAGAATTTGTGGACGAGCTGGTTGGTTTGGGGTTTGCAAACAGCGACGACATTCTGCATGGCGCCATGATGTGTTCTCTGGAAACGCTGATTACGGCCGGGTTTTCATTGGAGTCGATAAAAATCGCACTGGTTCGAACCGTCGCATTTGTGGACGCGCTGGATTACGAATTGTCCATTGCAGGCGCAGGAAAAAGTCTTTTCAAACATTGAATGTCAGGAGGTTTTGAGATGAAAAAGCAACTGTTACTGGTCATGCTGGCGAGCGCGCCAGCCCTGGCATTGGCGGATACGACTGCACCGGCGCCGGCGCCCAATCCGGCGGCTCAGGATGCCCTGAACTCGGCCGCGAGCGACAACGCCAATGGCGGATACAATGCCGGCGTGGATTACTTTGCAGGACAGGCGTATCAGGCGGCGGCATTCACCGCGCAGGACATCGCCAACCAGGACACCACGCAGGCCAATGCGTCGTATGACAGTTACGACTGGCAGCAGGCGGCCAGTGAAGCGCAGTCCGTGGCTGACGGCCAGACGACGCTGTCACTGGATCAGTCATCCATAACGCAACAGGACGAGACTACCGAAAACACCGGCTATACCAACGAAGTGAACGCGGTGCCCGGCGTGCAGCAGGCGAACGACAGCGCGGTGCAGTCGTCGGTGAACAGCAGCGCCAGCAGTTCGATGGGCAGTGTCACCAGTTCAACCGGCGTGCAGCAGGGGCAGGTGTCGATGATCTATGACACCAGCTACATTCTGGCGGGTGCTGCGACACAAGCCTTGATGAACGGATTGTCCACCAGCGGCTTCCAGGCGAATATCGACGCGACCGAAGCCGAATTGCTGGCGATAGCCGACACCGCGTCATTCAATTATTCGGGCGCGGCCTACGAGGCCTCGGTCAATGCCAGCGACCAGGCAACAGCGGACGCGGATTATGCCGCCAACGTCGCTGCAGCACCCACCATGAGCTTGGCACTCGATGGCGCGGCGCTCACCACGGCATTATCCGATGCGAGCCAGCAACTGCAGCAGATCCAGTCATTGACCGGCGTCACGCAAGGCCAGACTGCGGGCGCGACATCGACTGCGCAGGCAACGCAGCAGACCAGCGCCACCACCGGTGTCACGCAGGGACAGACCGCCGGCATGGTCAGCACGGATACGTCCTACACCAGTGCTGCCGACAGTCAGCAAACCACGCTGAACAATACCAGCCAGCAGAATGAAAACGATGGCTGGAATGCCGCCCAATCCTGGCAGGCAGGTCTCAATGCGCAATACGCCGAGCAGGCGGCAATGACCATCGAGCAGTATGACGCCGGCATGGCCAGCAGCACCGGGGATCCAAACTCGGTATGGACGCAAGCTGAGGCCATCGCGCAAACCTCAGCCGACCAGCAGGCAAGCATTTATGACGCGCAGTCATCTGCACAGAACATCGCCACGACTGACGAAAACAGCACCTATGACACCGCAAATTCCACTGCATCGACCGTCAGCGACACACTGGATACGGCGGCGGGAAGTGCTGCGAGCAGCGATGCTCAGAACACCATCCAGCAGATCAGCGCCGCCACCGGCGTGACGCAATAAGGGGGATAACCATGAAAAGAATATTTTTTAAGTATCGTTTTAATATTAAAACGGTATTGAACATGAAGCCTAACCCTATTCTTGCCATGTTGCTGTTGGCATCCAGCATCCCGGCGCAGGCATCGGGATCGATTGCCGGTGCGACCTTCCCTGAACAGATCATTCAGGAAACCACGCTGGTCGAGCAATACGCGACACAAGCCGAGCAGCTGCAGGCGCAGTTCCAGCAGATCTACAACCAGGCCATCAACATGCAGACCATTCCGGTGCAGTTGTGGCCAAGCATATCGAGTGAACTGACCACGCTGGTGAATCTGGTGGGCAATGCGCAGGGATTGAGCTATGCCTCGCAGAACACGGTGTCGGCAATCCAGGCGCAATATGGCCAGCCCAATACGGCGCTCAGCAATTATGCGGGCAGTCTCGCCACCTGGACCTCGAACAACGATAACCAGATCGCGGCAACCCTGCAGCAATACAACCTGAATTCGCAGAACTATCAGACGGTGCAATCGGCGATGGCGAGCATTAACCAGGCCAGCCAGAATGCGGCCGGGCGCAAGGAAGTATTGCAGGCCGGCAACCAGATTTCCGGGCTGATGGTCAATCAGCTGCAGACATTGCAATCGGACATAGAAGCCGGTTCGCAGGCACAGCTCAATGCGCTGGCGGCGATATCGCACAGCCAGAACGATGCGGTGCAAAACATTCATCCGGTATTGTCGGCACCCATACAGCCCGGCGCATTCTGAGAAGACAGCCATGCGTAAAACCAACGGGCTGCTGATTGGATTGCTGGGTCTGGGCTTGTTTCTGCTGGCGACCGCCTCTCAAGCCGCGACGACCAATCCGGGCGGCTCCGGATATCTGGACACGATTGCCGGTAATTTCCAGTCGGCGACCACAGGCTGGATGACGACGGCGCAAGGGTATGCCCTGCATATTTTTGCGAGCCTTGCCGTGCTGGATCTCGCCTGGTGGGGTATCAAGAATATCCTCAAGAAAAACGACCTGGCGGACTTCATTGGCGGCGCCACGCTCAAGATTTCGTCGATCTTCTTCTTTTACACCATCGTATCCTACGCACCGACCTGGATGCCGTTGATCACATCCAGTTTCATGCAGATGGGGCAAGGCATTGGTGGGGCTGCAGGCGCCACCACGCCATCCGGGATCATGTCCGAAGCCTTCAGCGTGATTTCCACGCTGTGGACAACGGTCGAGGCGAACACCGGCTGGGATCATCTTGGCAACAGCGTGTTGTTCGCGCTGGTTGCGGTCGTGACTTCTGTTTTCGGGTTGATCGGATTCGGCCTGGTTGCCTTGCAGTTGTTCATGACGCAAATCGAAATGTACCTGGTGGGTGGGGCGGGTCTTGTGATGCTTGGGTTCACCGGCTCCGGCATGACCAGCAGTTTCGGCGAGAAGTATATCGGCTACATGATCAGCATCGGGATCAAGCTGTTGGTGATCTACGCCATAGTCGGGCTTGGGCAAAACGTGATCAACAGTGAAATTGCTTACATCAACGCCTGGACATCCGCAACACCGCCGCTGGATCTGTTGTCGGTGGGCGCCACCATGCTGATTTACGGAGTCATCGGCATGCAGGTGCCGGGACTTGCCGGCAGCCTGATGAACGGCTCACCCAACATGAGTCTCGGCAATGTTGCGGGAGGTGCCGCTGCGATTGCGGGTGGCGTTGCGGCTGCAGGTGCTGCCGCCGTGGCAGGCGCTGCTGGTGCTGCGCAGGGGCTGGCCAAGATGGCCGATCTGGTGGGCGCCGGAGCAGGTGGTGCCGCTGGCGCCGGAGCTGGCGGCATTGGCGGCGCTGAAAGCCTGGCGGCAATGAGTTCGATGACCGGTTCTGCATCCAGTGCCGGCGCAACATCCGCAGGAATTGGCGATGCGACCGGCGCAGCCGCAAGCCAGTCCGCCGGCGCTGGTTCGACTGCCGCGCCGCCTTCTGTATCTGCACCGGCTTCCGGCGCCACCGACGCGCTGGGTGCAGGCACGCAGTCCGGATCGGGAACGACAGGTGCGGGATCCGAAGATGCGGCATCCCAGGGCAAAAACCACTGGAAAGCCATGGGCGACCAGCTGGGCAACCTGGCCAGCAAAAAAGACGACATTGCCCGCCACGAAGGCAGTACCGGCGGGATCCAGATCCGCTTGAACCATACGGAATAAGCCTGTGAACTGGCGCAAGGGATTTCAGAACGAGTTTGGCAACCGGGTTTCATGGCTCGTTCAAAACGATAGAAAAACGGTCGTCATCGGACTGATCAAGCTGGTCAATGCCATATGGTTCGCCGGGTTATGGCAGGCCGGATTTGCTATCAACGGGTCATTGTTTGTCTGGTTGGTGTTTTTCGTTGTTTCAATAGTGATTGCAGCCAGGCTGGATTTTTATCAAGGAGAGAAAAATGGCTGACGCCAACCCGTATCTGAATGCGCGGCGCGAGTGGGACGAACGCTATGGCGATGCGCTCGCTCGCGCAAAAAACTGGCGCATGGCGGCCTTCGCAAGTCTCGCCATCGCCGGCGTGGCAGTCTTGGGCATCACCTACATCGGCGCGCAAAGCAAGATCAAGCCGTTTGTGGTGGCGATCGACAAAATGGGCAATCCCATTGCGATGGCGCAACCCGTGACCGGTGGTGCGATCAATCAGCGCATTGTGGAAGCGCAGGTGGCGAACTGGCTGTGGAACGCGCGCAGCGTGCTATCGGATCCCGCCGCCCAGAAAATCCTGATCGGCCGGGTGTACGCCATGCTGGGCAGTGACGCTGCCGGATACCTGAACCAATACTATTCGGCGCATCCGCCATTCGGATATGTGGCGAACGTCACGATCACGAGCGTGCTACCCATCAGTCGCGATACCTACCAGATCAACTGGGATGAAGTCACGGTTCAGAACGGGCAGCCACAACCTGCCCAGCACTGGAAAGCCAACATCACGACAGCCCAGGATCCCAAGCTCGCTGACAACCCGCAAGTCATGCTGGACAACCCGCTGGGCTTGTTCATCAAAAACGTCACTTGGACGCCAGTCGTATCCGGCGCCGCAGAAGCCACAAACTGAAAGGATTAACGATGAAACAAGCCCTGATTCCCTTGCTGCTGCTTGCCATGGCAGGCAGCGCACAAGCCGACACGTCTCAAGCTCAAACCGATGAATCCCCGCTGGCCAGAACCTCATCGTGGCCGACAGCGGACATTTCCCAGACCAGCCATCAGCTTTATCAGCTGAAAGAACCGATACCACTCTCCGCCCGCGCGACCGCATTGGCCTCGGCGGAATGGCTTAAAACCGGCTTCGCGCCCAGCATGGTGGGCACCAACGGGCAGGTGATGTATCCGTATGGTCAAAGCCACCCCGCGATCACCTGCGCGCCGGAACACATCTGCGTGCTGCAGCTGCTGCCGGATGAACACATCACCAACCTCAGCATCGGCGACAGCGTGCGCTGGCTGATCCAGCCCGCTATGGCCGGCAACCGTCCGGTGGTGGTGATCAAACCGACGGTGGCGGGACTCAACACCAATCTGGTGGTGACCACGGACGCCGGGCGCGTGTATTACATCACGCTGGTCTCCAACCGGCACGATTATGTGCCGCTGGTGGGCTTTTATGACCCGCAGCAGCTGGTGATCAACATGCAGCAGCAGGCCGAGGCAGCAAAAGCTGCCGAACAGGCGAAGATCGAGGCGCAGAAACAGGCAGTGGTGGCCCCAATGGGCACCATTGACCCGGCCACGCTGGATTTCAACTTCGCTTGCAAGCCCGGCCACGGATCCGACGATGAAGATTTCAAGCCGGTGCGCATCTTTGCCGGCAATGGCCACACCTATCTGCAAATGCCGGCCGGCATGAAAGACGCCGACAAGCCTGCGGTGTTCAATTTCCGCGACAAACAGACGGAATTGATGAACAGCCGACTGGTGCACGACTATGTGGTGATTGATGGCCTGCCGCAGAAATTCGAGCTGGTGGTGGGCGTGGGCGACAACGCGCGCAGCGAAGTCTGCGAACACAATCCTAAAACCGGCCTGTTTGATTGAGGTGAGCCATGGAACATCAGGAACCTATTGACCGCCCGGATGAAAAGCTGCTGTCGCAGGATGTGGACGGTGCGACAGCCAGGCCGGCGCTCAGCATCAAGGGCGCGCCCAGAACCGGGGGTGCCAGGATTGGCAAGAACTTCAAGAAAGTCGCGTTTGTGGTGATCGGCATGATTGCCGGCGGGATTGTGATCGGCGTCATGACGGCCGGACAGCAAAAGGCCAACAAAGCCGGGGATGAAACCGACACGGCCTCACAAGGCGTCGGGCAAGTCAAACCACCCATCGAGCAGATGCAGAAAGCTGCGGCGAATTCAGCAGCGACTACCGGCACCGGGACGACAAATGCGCCGACAGCATCAACGTCAGCGGCAAGCGCGTCCAATCCGTTTACCGCAAAATCTCAAGCAGGTGCCAACCTGCAAGCAGGCAGGGGGCAGCCACTGTCGCCAGATCAGGAATACCGGAAATGGCTGGTCGAGCAACGCTACAAAGACAGAGAAGGCCAGATACTTGCAGCGCAAAGTGCCACGCTGGCCAAGATTTCGCCTGCGGAGTCGCTTATGAGCGGTGGGCAACAGCCCATAAGCAAAGAAACGCCTTCCAGCCAACCCGCACTTTCAAAAGAGCCCGCAAAGAACCTGCAGGCACCGCAAACTGCCCAGGCACAAAATCAGGCGTTTCTGGATGCGCAGAACAAGGATGACAACGGCTATCTGGCATCCGCCGTACAGCCTGCCATCAACAACCATGAACTGTTTGCCGGGTCAGTCATCCCCGCGACTTTGCTCAGCGGTATCAACAGCGACCTGCCTGGTGCAATCAGCGCAGAGGTTCGGCAGACCGTGTATGACAGCCTGAATCCGGACATTGTCCTGATTCCCCAAGGCACCAGAATCGTCGGCTTATATAGTAGCGGCGTCGCCTATGGCCAGCAGCGCGTGCTGGTGGCCTGGAACCAGCTCATCTACCCGAATGGTGCGATGATCAATCTGAAAGGAATGGGAGGCACAGACGAACAGGGGCAGGCTGGATTCCATGACCAGGTCGATAACCACTACATGCGCATCTTCGGCAGCGCGATTCTGATGAGCTTGCTGGGCGCTGGCGCAGAACTGTCGCAACCACAGAACTCCAGCGCGCTGACAACGCCAACAGCGATGCAAATGGGCACGGCCGCCATGGCGCAGCAGTTGAACACGGTCGGAACGAACTTGCTCAACAAAAATCTCAACATTCAACCCACGCTGAATATCAGGCCAGGTTATGCGTTTGACGTATTCGTGAACCACACCATGATTTTGCCGCCGTATAGGGTGAACCAGTGAGATGGTGGGCGGGAATACCATGAGAGCCTTGCTTGAGTGCGCATTTCAGCCGATTGCCCACAAGAGTGGAAATGTGCATGCCTATGAGGCGCTGATGAGCGGTTCAGAGGGCATGGGCGTCCATTCCAGTGATTCATTGTTGTGATACTTAAGCGAAGATAGTGCATAATGGGGGCTAATATATTGCATTTATACGTAATAATATAAGGGGACGGAGTGTTTGAGCGGTGGAAAGCCAGCTACGAAAATGGCGACCTGAATGATCGAAAAATATTGCGTGAGGCTCTCGCATACCAGAATTATTTGGGTTCGCCTAGGCATATTCAAAGCGAGGTTGAAAAAGTCATAATGGTCGATGGTTGTGATGATCTATTGAATATTGGCATGTACCCCAACATGGCACAGTGCTGTCTCGGAACCGAAGTCCAATTTGAGGGGGAGGTAGCATACTTTGTACTCAAGAAGAAAACCTTGTTACCCAAGCCCGCCCCCTATGCAAATCAGAACCCAGATTTTTTGCAGGATACTGTGCTCAACCTTAGGCGAAAAGTCCTATTCATTAGTGATTGGACTGATGAAGCAAACGAGCTCGTTTTACACTCGCCTGACCAAGTAAACTGCGGTGAATTGGCAAGGGGGCTTGGTCTATGCGGGACGAATTGGAAGGAGGGCGAACGAATCACTATAATGGCCTTCAATGTGGAGAAGGTACACAAGACCACGTGGTTGGACAGTGGCTTAGTCTTCTTTTGGTATGCGGCTCCACACCAACTAAAATGCGGATTGGCTCGTAATTTGGAGACCGGTCTGCCTACCTTGAGAGAATGGGTACTTCCCAAGCAAGATGGGGCGTTCATGATTATGGATTACTGGGATCGGGAAGCGGAGCAGGATTATGATTTGTCTGCGAATAACTTGGGGGTAGACTACTGGAATGCCTGCGCCAAAGAGATACGACAATGAATGAACAAAAAATCTTGTCTATATTACGCGGCGAACAGGGAACAAACCCGAATATAGGTATTGAAGAAGATGATCTTCTTGAGAGGGCCTTTTTCGAAATGCCAAAGGCGGAATATAACGCTTTTTGGATCGCCCTATCAGATGCGATGAAGACCTTGGTTGCTAACAACGAAGGTATGCCGATGTATCTGGCGTGCCGCTTTATCTATAGTTTGAGTGATATTAAGCCCCCTCATTTGCCACCCCAAGAAAACCTGTTCGTTTTCCTACTTGAAGAACCAGTTGAAAACGCCCTGCCGCCTATCCTTGCAGGTAGGTTGCTAATCTTGCTTGTGCTCAAATTGGGTGATGCTGAATTTTGGAAACGGCAGATTGACGCAAGTATAAATAACTTGGGAAAACCTTATAGCACCTATGCAATGGCTGCGGTAGTTTATGCTTTTTTAGGTTGCAACCATTATTCCATCATCTCGGCGGAGGCGTGGGGGTGCCTGTTTATCGCGCTCTCCAAACTACCAAAATTACCACGTATGGAACTACTTGAATTGCTGGTTGGCGTAGAAAAAGAGACGAATGAACAGTTGAGGCTTCAAGAAGAGATTAATGTAGGATTATATACGCAGCGTACTTCTATGAAGAATGTCGAGTCTAGCCTAAATCAATCGTTAGCATCAGTGTTCCGAGCGTGGTTAGATAAAAACGAGCCTCATGATGCGATTGCTGAATGGCTGCGTGGAGAGTTACGCACTCATGTAATTGAAATGCGAATGTCTCCTCGCACATTTATGACAAACCAGAATCACATGCAGGCATTAGCATGAGCAATACTCGCTTTATAGCTTTTTATTCTTATAAGGGCGGTGTTGGACGCAGTCTGGCTCTGGCTAACTTGGCGTATGTCCTAGCTCGCGAAGGGCGTAAAGTACTAATTATTGACTTTGATCTTGAGGCTCCTGGTCAACATCAAAGCGATTTGTTCCGCTTAACCTCTCCTGGGCCAGGGGTTGTAGATATGTTGGATGACTATTTGGCCTACCGGACGCGGTTAAATTCTGGCGATACCATCGAACCTTACCATTTAAAATTGGAACGCTATTTGCGCATTAGTGAAGGTTGGCAGCCGCGCCGTGAACAGACGGAAAATGCCGAGTCTGGTAGCCTGTGGCTCATGCCCGCGGGTGAAGTGGATAGTACAGACTATCCACAACGTTTGGGGCGTTTGGACTGGGATCAATTTTATGAGCAGCAGGGGCGAGCTTTCTTCCGTTTGTTCAAGGCGGAGATTAGGCGGCAGGGTTTTGACGATGTACTGATTGACTCCCGCACTGGACTATCCGATGTATTCTACATCGCCACTTTGGAGTTGTCTGAGACTGTGGTGTGCGTAACCGGATACAACCGACAAAACATTCAAGGTACGCAACGTATTCTACAGGTACTGAAGGAGCCGAAAGCCATTGAGGAATACGGTTCCAAGCGGCTCATTCTCGTGGCCTCGCCCAATCCGGAATCTATCAGTTTACGAGATAAACAAGAACGACTCACAGAAATTGGTACGGAATACCAAGGATTTGAGTGCTTCAATCTAGAGCTGCCTTATGTCGCCGAGTTGGCGCTGCGCGAGAAAATACTGTGTCAAGTGGCTGCTGAATATGATCTTAGTAATGATTACACACGCGGTATCGATAAACTCAGGGAACTAATCGAACTTGACAATCCAATTGCCAGTGCAGTTCCTTCTCAAGAAGACAAGCCAGATAATCCCTTTGCGCTGACACGTAGCGATTACATTACTGCTGATGAAACTTGGCGCAATTTTGTTGATCCCGCGGGTACCATCATGCAAGACATGGATAGCTTTATGCCATTGCTAATATCTGGAGCACGCGGCTCTGGCAAGACCATGCTGGCACGACGGTTCTCACTGGAAGTGCAATTGGCTGAGCATCACGCTACAGATCGTCCTATCCTGCCAAAGGATTTTCCACGAATCGGCTTATACTTGCGTCCAGACGCGGATTTCCTGCACAGTTTTAACCAATCTGATGAATCTCTGCGTAATGATTTCGACCACCTTTTCGCTCAGTTCTTCGATATCCTGGTCGTGCGTAAAGCCTTAAATGCCTTGTTCGGCTTGGGTGGTCTCGCACAGTGGTGCGATGAGGCCGAACTATTTCAGGCACTGTGCGCCGAGTTCGGGGAATTCGATATCGCTATATCAGGATTACCTGCTTTTCTGGATTTTCTGGAAATCAGAATCCAGCGCATCCGTTTTTATCTGAACAATCCTTTTTCTCAACACCGCCCGGTCTTTACTCAGCCTAATGCTCTGATGAAATTACTTACTGAGCGTCTGCGGCGAACTGGACACTTCAACGGGCATCACTTTGTCGTGTTAGTTGACGAATATGAGAATTACGCCGACTACCAGCAGCGCATTGTTAACACCCGATTGAAGCAGAGTCGACGTGAAGATGCTGTCACCTACCGTCTATTTATGCGCAGCGGTGGTCTGCGTACCAGAGAGACCCTTGCACCGGGTCAGTTGATCGAAGAAACTCATGATTATCGTGAGCATGTTCTGGATCAAGAAATGGATTTCGATGCTTTTAAGGGCTATGCTTTAGCCGTTGCTAACCGCCATCTGGAGCGGCACCCCTATTTCCAGAAGAGGGCTTTGACCCGACTGGACGATATGTTGCAAGATCTGCCTCCCGAAGAAGAGGCGCGCCAGCTTGCGGGTGGTAGGCGTGCCTCACCATTGGTGGACTGGGTGAAAAATCACTATCCTCATCATGCCGCTGAGATCCTTGCTTGGATGGAAACGGAACAGGAACCTCTACGCCAAACCACTGCCATCGTTATGCTCAATCAAGGCAAGTCTGTGGATAGGGTGTTGACTGCCTTTCGTATTCAGAGCAAGGAAGCTAAAGATTGGTACCATAACTACAGCCGGGGAGCGCTGCATTGGCTATGTCGGCTCTACCATCAGGATAAACGTTATGCCGGAATTAATCAGGTGGTGGGATTATCTGGTAATACCATCCGAGTTTTTTTAGATTTCTGCCATGCTATTTTTGCTGAGTGGCAGGAGGCTGGGGGGGCTAGTCTTCCTATCCCACATGCTGTTCAGAATACGGCTATTCGGCGCCAAGTTGGCATTTTTCGCGAAAATTTGCGTTCCGCCGATCATTCTCCGCGCGAAGTGAATAATTTGTGCGAACGCTTGGGGCGATTGTTTGAGGCCAAACACAAAAGTCCGAAGCAGAGTGAACCAGAGGTCAATCACTTCGCGATTCCTGGACTAGACGAAGACGAACAGTGCAGACAATTAGAAAAGTGGCTTACCGATGCTTGGTACGAAGGGGCTTTACGACGAATTGAAGGTACCAAGCAGAAAAGCTTAGAGGATTTGCGCCTAACTGACTGGCAACTAGTGCCTTGGTTTGCACCATTGTTTAACCTATCCACCAGACGAAAGAAGAAACTTACCATTAAGCCGAATGAGTGTTACCAATTATTCGCCGGCGATCAGGAAGTTTGGTCCACATTGTTCAAACAGTTTGAGCGCAAATTTGAAGCAACCGCAGGTGATGAAAGCGATATAAGCGACAAACAAGGAAAACTGCTTTGAATCTAAACTCAGCTTTTCTCCCTGATGTAGCTGAAGCCGCTATTCGTACACTGGCATCTTGGAAATGGTTAGTCACTAGCGGGCAAGAGAGTACGGAAACTGAGGAGCGCCGAAGCTGGTGCATCAATCATTTCGGTGATTTAGCAAGATTGACATTGAAACGCACCCAGTCGGATATACCTTATCGCTTCACACTCTTCCATAATGACGTCGAGGAAGCTGTCAACTGGAACGAGCTCGGGCAACTAATCTCTAAGATTATTCCCGCTGGCGAGTCCATACTGCTGGATACCACCCATCTGAGTTTTGATACGCTCTTATATCTCCTACCCGCATTACGCGATTGCCAGCCTGCATCACTAGCTTGCTTATATGTTGCGCCAACCAATTTTGATGAAATACAAACTGATTCCTTGGAAGTACAAAATACATTGCCCATTGGTCAACCTAGGGGCTATGTCGCGCTGACTACTGAGGAAACTCGCCCTAACAGTCAGCATATGATCTTGCTTGGTTTTGATAGGGGCAGGGCTTGGAAATTCATCCAGCGTTATGACTGGGATGAAGCACATTTGCATTTATTGCTTGGTGATCCACCATTTGTGGACGGTGGAGACCAAATCGCTTTGGAGTCTTGCCAGCCGTGGTTGGAATCATTTCGCAAGCGTTCTCCCGATCATATCCACCGATTGGATGCCCGCGATCCCGAAATGGTGCAAGCATTTCTAAAACTTCGACTGGAAGAATCTCACTGGCTTGATATTGTACCTCTCGGTCCTAAGCCTATGCTTCTGGGTGTTCTCTGGTTTTATTTTGGCTTGTCTGAGCGTGACCAGGCACGGGTGCGTCTGCTTTATGATTTCTCAGAACAACGCGCCCGTCGATGTAATGGGGTCCAAATGGTTCATTTCTGGAGTTGCACCGTATGAACGCTTGGGCACAGTTTTATACCCCGCAGCCAGCAGGCCACCTGCTGGTAAACGCTATGCTGACTGATCAAGTTCAAACCGTGGTGGATATCGGTGTCGGTAGTGGACAGTTGTTACGGGCGGCGCAGGCGCGTTGGCAGGATGCACGCTTGTTTGCTGCCGATATAGACCCGCAGCACATCGTAGCAGCACGCACGTATTTCCCCAAGGCAGTTTGCCTACGTCTGGATGCATTGCATGTGTGCTTGCCGACCAAGTTGGGCTTGGCGGAAGGGCAAGCAGATGTGGCGGTCTGCAATCCACCCTATTTACCAGCTAGAGATATACCAGGTGTTTACGACATTCTGCGCGCTGCTGATTTACACGATTGCATATCCGCCAAGCGAATAACAACTGATATTGTATTTATTGCACAGAATCTGCGCCTGCTCCGAACCGGTGGTGAGTTGGCGGTGATAGTTCCAGATGGCTTGGCTACTCATAGCCACTACGCGGATTTGCGACAAGCGCTGTGCGAACGTCATGGCTTGTATCGGGTGATCCAGCTGCCGGATCGGTTCTTTGCCCGGACAGAAGCTCGCACCCACATTTTCTATTTGCGTAAACATGCGGAGCCAGTCAGTGACATTCGTCTGACAGGCGCCTCGCCAAATGGTGATTTGATGGAGGATGTAGTCATTCCAGCCGAGCTTGCGCGGACGCGACTGGATTATAGTTTTCATTCCGTGACGGATGGAAGTGGGGCTTCCGTCGTTACCCTCCGTGATTTGGGGGCTGAGATCGTAAGAGGAGCTCTTACTCATAAGGAGTGCGTGGCTAACAACCTATATTATTTTCATACCACCGACTTCAAGCGTTTCCCTAATAGGCTGGCGGTATACCCCGCTGCACCATCACTGCCGGAACGCTGGGTGGCAAAGCAGGGGGATATTTTACTGCCCCGCGTTGGTGCTCGCTGTTTGCACTATGCGGCCAAGGTGCGCTCAGGAAATCCCGTCTTAACTGATTGCGTTTACCGTATTCGGATCGAATCTGACTGGCGAAAAGCTGTCTGGAAGGCACTGTCTTCAGTAGATGGCGTTCTCTGGCGGCAACATGCTGCGCATGGGGTCTGTGCGCGGACGCTAGGCAAAGAAATGCTGCTAGATTTTCCTGTTCCGAATCTTGGTTAATGCATATGAAGCGTTGAGTTATATTCTGATTTGCAGAATCTAACTGCTTGCACAATTGTATTTTACGCATAAATTACGCATGAACATAATAACTTGTTGATTATTTTATATAGTTGATTCCGACACCGCGTACCATGTGGGAATAATCGGTTTCGGTGATGTAGATGAACGGCAATAACCCTGAGGTGACCAGCCGATCACGGATGACAGCGGGTAGCTGGAAAACTGTTCGGTCTGGGTTTTCACACTACATTCCGGAAACCATTTATTTATGGGGCGGATATTGTGCCGGGATATGAAACGGGACTGCCCGGACAACTACCAGTTTGTACTTTTGGGGAACAAACTGTAAATTGGGGAACAAATAAAATTGGGTGATTCGTCTGGAACCCCCGTGGTATATGGCTCCCCGACCTGGACTCGAACCAGGGACCTGCGGATTAACAGACCGTCGCTGCCCATTCCCGGAACAAACCCGCCAAGCCCACCCCTCCCGCTGAAGACGGACTGTTCTTCGACGAATCCAAACTCCCCGTGGAAACCATCACCCTGCCCTGCAAAGAGGCAGAG
>NZ_JPOQ01000005.1 GCF_000735045.1 Ferrovum myxofaciens | reverse complement strand
GGTCGTTTGTAATAGAGGGTTTGCCGCTGGTCATGGCCTGGATGCTGTAGTCGCAAGACGAGAGCCAGGAGACCCCAGCGGGTTCGCCCTTAGAACCCCCTGCCTTTAGGCATGGGGAGGTTTAGCATAATGGGGGTTGATTTGCGCGTTTTTTACCCCTTTCATCCATTTCATGAGATAGTTTCCTCATGCGCGACATACTGATTACCTTGATTGTTCTGTGGATACTGTTCAAAGCAGTGAAGCATCCTGCCGTTGGCATCCTGGGGTGGGTCTGGATCAGTGTTATGAACCCCCATCGCCTGGCCTGGGGCTTTGCCTATGATTTCCCCTTTGCCATGCTCATGGCTGCGGTTACTTTGCTGAGTTTGGTGATAACCAAGGATAAACGGCAGTTTCCCGTCACCCCCGCCACGGTTTCTCTGATCCTGTTTATTTTCTGGATGAATATCACCTCTCTGTTCGCCATCAACTTCGACCAGATCTATCCTCTATGGAGCAGGGTCATGAAGATTTTATTCATGACCCTGGTGGCTATGTCAGTATTGAACACGAAACAACATATCCGTTGGCTGGTGTGGACCCTGGTGGTTTCCCTGGGGTATTACGGGGTCAAAGGCGGGGCATTCACCTTGGCTACGGGGGGAGGGTACACGGTGTGGGGCCCAGCGGGGTCGTTTATCGAGGAAAACAACGCCTTGGCGGTGGCAACGATCATGCTGATTCCCATGCTGCGTTACCTGCAACTCACGGAAGAAAACCTCTGGGTACGCCGGGGTCTGGTGGTGGCCATGGGGCTTTGTGCGGTCTCTGCCATTGGCTCCTATTCTCGCGGAGCACTCATTGCCATTGTGTCCATGAGTTTCTTTCTTTGGACCAAAAGCCCGCGCAAACTGCCCTTGGCACTGCTCATGATCATTCTGATACCCTTTGTGGTGCTGTTCATGCCGCAAAAATGGGAAGACCGCATGAATACCATTCAAACCTATCAACAGGATAGTTCTGCCCTCGGGCGTCTCAATGCCTGGGGCATGGCCTGGAATCTGGCGGTGGATCGACCTCTGGTGGGGGGGGGGTTCGAAATCTATGACAAGGAGGTCTTTGCCCGTTACGCGCCGGAACCAAAAAACGTGCATGCAGCCCACAGTATCTACTTTCAGATCCTTGGGGAGCATGGATTCGTGGGGCTGTTCCTGTTCCTGGCGATCGGTTTTTTTACCTGGCGCAGTGGCAGTTGGATCATTCGGGAAACTCGGGGGAAACCCGATTTGCACTGGGCCAATACCCTGGCCAGGATGCTGCAGGTCAGTCAGATCGCCTATGCCACGGGGGCTGCATTCCTGAGTTTGGCTTATTTCGACCTGCCCTATTACATCGTGGTCCTGATGGAAGTAACCAAACTGTATATCAAGAATCAGCAGGAAGAAAATTCGCGGGTGGTCTCTTCTCAGAGACCCGGTCCCCAGGTGATTCGTCCGGCGGAATTGTCTGTGATCCCACGTGAGGGGGAGTCACTTGGGTGAATGGTTGAGGATGTGTTTCGAATCCGTCAAAACATACGCTGCACTATACTTCAGTCTCTAAAATATGGTGCTATCATTTGATGGCTATTGGAGCCCAACATGGAAACATTTAGCATACGTGACTTGCGTGAGCGCACAGGTGACTTGGTGCGTACCGCAGAATCAGGCCACCTTTCTGTAGTTGCAAAGCATGGGCACCCCATTTTTGTTGCAGTGCCGCTTGATGAGCACGTTTTGAGCCAAGGCATAACAGTTGCATTGGCTTGTCGTCTGTTTGCCGACAATGCGTTAAGTTTGGGCAAGGCCGCACGGATGGCCAACATACCGATCGAGAGTTTTATTGAGTGCTTGGGGGGAATGGGCATATCAGCAGTCAATTACGCTGTCGAGGAACTGGATCACGAACTGGAATTGTTGGCATTGTGAAACCGGTTGTTGCAGATAGTGGTCAAATGCACAACATAAATTTCTATCGTTAAACATGGGCCACCCGAGTTCGCAGAATATTTCCAGATGATTCGATTTAAAATTTCAACCAGATGAAATTATTCAATTTTTAACCGCACAGTAGCGATTTTTATCTATTGTGGTTTTCAATCGGTCACGAGTAGCACTCAGGAACATTGCGACAAGGATAATCAGTAACATAGACACGACATAGCCAAGGAAAGGGTAATTCGGGGTTTTTATGAAGAGATAGGTGTGTATCAAATAAATTTCCAGTACAGATCCTGCCAATATCGAAGAGATGGGTCCAATGATGTCCGGTAACCTTCGTGTGAGCAAAATATGGCAGATCGCGACAGCGGAAACGAGTATGAAGTAATAATTGAGGGAATGGATTCCCCAATACTTGTTGAGTGCCAACATCGTTGTGATGCTTGCAATCAGAATGCCGGATGCATAGATAAAAGGTAGTCTCGACTTGATCGTTGCGATGTAAGTGCCGAATAAAAATCCGAATATGGTTATCCAGAGTTCATAACCCACAAGGACGGTGAAATTTAGATAGGTTGTAATTCCCAGCATGCACAGGATAAATATGAATGCCACCTTCGGGTTCCTGTTGGTGCGTTCAATGACCGGGTATAGGATATAGAACATCCACAAGACGGCAAGGAACCACAGGCCGTTTCCAAACGGGCTGTGATTGTGAATACCGAACCAGGAAAGGATGGCATTAAGGCCGACCATACTCAATAAGGTATCCCAGGAAAATATTTTACTTTTTGCCTGGATCAGGAAAAGCAGCAGCAAAAAACAGTTTGTGACAACCAAACTGTAGCCGAGGCGTATCAACTTCGCCTTCCAAAATCTACTTATCGAAAAATCTCCGTGATACTTCGATGCCGAGAAATACCCGGAGGAAAAAGCAAAAACGAACAGGGCAACGGTCGTGGGTATCCACAATAGGCCACCGAAGTAGTGAGCCGTGGCCACCATCAGAATACACATCACCTTTGTGACAGAAAAATTGTAACTGATATCGTCAGGTTTCATTTTGGTCCGGTAGTGATGAGAACATATCCAAGGAGACCTTCGCCTATCTGGCTGCACATCCTAACCGGTTTGAGTATGTCCACACCCCCAAGCATGGATCCTGGCTCAATCTGGTGGAAACGGCGTTCTCGAAGATGGCCCGTACATTCTTGCGCCACATCCGGGTCTCCTCAAAAAAGGAACTGAAGGGCCGCATCGAAAAAGGGATTGCCGAATGGAACGAACACCCGGTTGTCTTCCGGTGGAGCAACTTCGATCTGGGCTTGGAATGATATATAAGTTGTTTGGTGTTATGTTGTACTAGGACGCGTGGTGTGTTTCTTTCTCCAAGGCAGCAACGATCAAACTATTCAAACTCACGCCGCGCCGTGCCGCTTCGATCGCAATCTGTCGGTGTAAGTCTCGACCAACCCGCACATTGAATGACCCTTTGAATGGTTGCTCTGGCGTGATATTTTTTTCTTTGCACATTGCCAAGTAATCATCCACCCCATCGTGGAAATCTTTGCGCAACTCTTCGGCATTACTGCCCTCATAACTGATCAAAGCGCGTATAAACTGCACTTTGCCGAAAAAAATACCGTCTTCATCGCTGTACTCGACTGACCCAGTGTAGCCCTTGTGTTCTAGCAATTTTTCGTGTTTTCCCATGTGCAAATCCTACTGGATACCTTGGGATGTTGCAACTATAATTAGTCGCACTTGGCGGTTATTTTAGTGAGCACTTTGCTTTCCCGATAGGCTTCGCGTTCAGAAGTCATGGTCGTTTGCTTGCCTTCCTGAACTTGACGGCGCGGTGCTTCGAGCGCCTTGCCGTACAGGTCAGTATTGGCAACAGCATCTGCCAGAGAAATACGGAAGGTGACCTCAATCTCCTTGTTCATGGTTTCTGCAGGGCACCAATCAGATTTGTCACATAGGCCTTCATGCAAAATTTGGACTTGTACGTTGCATTTGCATGGGCACCGAGTTTTTCCTTCAAGCCCTGATCACTGAGCAGTCGTTGTATGGCCTCCCGTAACTCGACGATATCCCCCCGCTTCACCAGAAGGGAATCGACACCTTCGGTGACATATTCTTCGACGGTGGGGGTTCGTGTGATGATGGCGGGTTTGGAGAAGGCCATGGCTTGGATCAGCACCATTTGCCCGGCTGAAATGTCGTTGACCTGAAGGGGTATGACCACGAACAGTGCGTTTTTAAGTTCTTGTACGTATGCCTTGTCGTAGCAGTTGCGCAACAACAGGATATTGGCAGGAACTTCCAGTCCGCTGAGGGCGAATTCGCTATCACAAACCACATGCAACGCAATCGGGAGGGGGGCAACGGCTTTGAACAAAGTGGCGTAATCCCGTCCGGAACGACCGGCAGAGAGGATGTAGTCTCCGGCGTCGGGAAAGTTCTTTTTTTCAAGCGTGCGTTGCTCTTCGGAAGGGTCTGCGTCAACGGAAATATGAAGACCGTAAGGGATATACTCGAATCGGGTACGTGAAGATTTAAAAATTTCTTTGTAGCGTTCGACTTCCAGGGAAGAATGGCAGATGGCTTGGTCGGCGATGGAAAATACGAACCGGAAATAAAGTCCCCGCAGCCAGTTGGCGAGCGGTTGCGGTCGGTGAGTGAAGATAAAACCGAGCAAGACGATATTCGGGCGTTTTCGGAAGAGCAGTGCGCGAAAAATGCCAAATATGATCACTTCGATGTGTGACCCCACCACCACGGTATCAGGGTAGGGCTTGCTCAAAATCAATGAACGAATTGCCGATGAAATAGCGAATTTGGTGACCTTGGGCCAACCCAGCAACAACAACCATATTCTTGCGTGGTATCTCAGAATGACTTCCCCAGGGAAAAGACGGTGGGGAACTCCCAGTGCAGCCAATTCTTTTGCAAAAGGAGAGTTTTTTGCTCCCTTCGAGAAGGTCGGGAAAAAATGAATCATTCGATCAAACCTCCGAGCACGACCATCGCTTGTTTCTTCCAGGGTTCATGAGGAAGCAGTTAAAGAAGGAGAAATCTGGATGACCTCAGTCCTTACTCGTTTTTCCAGACACCTGTCTTTTGCAATTTCTGGCGCAGGCCGGGCAAGGGAAACCCTCCATCGTAGGCTTTATGGGCGTAGTCCAGAGACTTGTCATATTCCTTCATCTTGAAGTACAGCAATCCCATGTTGTATTGCAGGTTGGGATTGTCCGGCTCGATTTTTTCGGACAACTGGTAGTTCTGTAGCGCTTCCTGATCCTTGTCATGGCTGGTCAGATAAATGGCATACAGCATGGGAGGGGTGGGGTCTGTGGGGGCAAAATCCATGGCGCGGTGGAAGTAACATTCTATGGAGTATTCGGCTCCGTGCGGTTGTAGGGTATGATCCTTTTCCGCCAGTCGGGCCATGGCGTTGAGGGCTCGAGGATGGTTGGGGAAGGCGCTCAGCACATAAGACAGGTCCCCTCCAATCGGTCCGGTACTCCCCTGTGACAAGGATTCCACGGCGGGAGTGAAGTGGCGCATTTCCACCAGATACAGGATATGCCCCTTGTTGTCCGGATCGTTGTAATCCAGGGGAAAATTGCCCGGCGTGGACTTGATGGCGGGGGGGCAGCCCAGGTCGGCATAGGCACTGTGCAGGGAACCGGACAGCAGAAGGGCAAGGGCGATGGGGCGTAATATGGGGTGCATGAAAATTTCTCGCTCAAGGATGATCACTGGATTCGGTGGAGTGCTCCAGCAGGGTGAGGATTTTCTGGAGAACGGTAACCGGTGAAGGATGGGACCCATCGATGACGACCTGAGGGTGTTCCGGGGCTTCGTAGGGGCTGTTGATTCCGGTCATGTTGGGCAGTTGTCCGCTGCGCGCTTTCTGGTATAACCCTTTGGGGTCTCGTTGTTCGCAAATTTCCAGGGGGGTGCTGACATAGACCTCGATGAATTGTTCTGCGCCAATCAGGTCGCGGGCCATTTCCCGCTCGTTGCGGAAGGGCGAGATGAAGGCGGTCATTACTACCAGTCCTGCATCACACATCAGTTTAGCGACTTCTGCGACGCGCCGGATATTTTCCACCCGATCGGCTTCGGTAAACCCCAGGTCCTTGTTCAGGCCTTGTCGGATATTGTCTCCGTCCAGAATGTAGGTGCGTTTTCCCTGGGCATGAAGTTCCATTTCCAGGGTGTTGGCCAGTGTGGATTTGCCTGATCCGGACAGGCCGGTAAACCAGATGACGCATCCCCGGTGACCATTCAGACGTTCACGGTCGGCCTGGTGGATGGTGAGGGATTGACGATGCACGTTCTGGGCGCGCCGCAGGGTATGACGGATCATGCCGGCGGCGACGGTGGCATGGGTGAAACGGTCCACCAGAATGAATCCCCCGAGGGCCCTGGAGTTTTCATAGGTGTCAAAGGCCAGGGGCTTGGCACAGGCCAGGGTACAGACGCAGATGTCATTAAGGGCCAGGTTGCGGGTGGCTTCGTGGGACAGGGTGTTGATGTCCACCCGGTACTTGATTCCGGTCAGGGTCACCGTGGTCCACTGGGTGGCCAGTTTCAGGGCATAGGTCCGTCCTGCGTGTCCTGGTTCCTCGCCCATCCAGACCAGAGTGGCTTCAAAATGATCGGTGGTTTCCAACGGCTGATTTTGCGGGGAGAGGACATCGCCCCGCGAAATGTCGATTTCCCTGGACAAGGTCAGGGTGAGGGCATCGCCGCAGAAGGCTTCGCTGACCGGGCCGCTGGGGGAGATGAGGGCGCTGACCTGGGCCGTTTGTCCGGAGGAGGTGACGCGCAGGGTATCTCCCACCCGTACCCGACCCCGTTCGACGGTGCCACAGAAACCCCGAAAATCCGAATGGGGGCGGTTGACCCACTGTACCGGAAAGATCAGTCCTCCTTCCCGTTCGGGCGGGACTGTGACGGTTTCGAGGTATTCGATCAGGGTCGGTCCCGGATACCAGGGGGTGGCCTCGGACGGATGGGTGACATTATCGCCCTTCAATGCGGACAGGGGAATGGCACAAATTTCCGTGAAATGAAGGTCCTGTGCAAAAGTGTCGAAAGCCTCCCGAATGGAGTGAAAGACAGCGCTCTGGAAGTGCATCCGATCCATCTTGTTAATGGCCAGGACGACATGCCGGATTCCCATGAGGGAGACCAGATAGGCATGACGCCGGGTCTGGGTCAACAGGCCCTGAGAGGCATCCACCAGCAGGATGGCCACCTGGGCGGTAGAGGCCCCGGTCACCATGTTGCGGGTGTACTGTTCGTGTCCTGGTGTGTCCGCCACGATGAACTTGCGGCGCGTCGTGGAAAAAAATCGATAGGCCACATCGATGGTGATGCCCTGTTCCCGTTCGGCGGCCAATCCATCCACCAGCAGGGCAAAATCGATGTCCTCGCCCTGGGTCCCGTGCTTTTTTGAATCGGCAGAGAGCGTGGCCAGTTGATCGTCGAACAATTGCTTGGAATCCCAGAGCAGGCGTCCGATCAGCGTACTCTTGCCATCGTCCACGCTGCCGCAGGTGATGAAGCGCAGCAGATCCGGTTGTTGCTCACCCTGTAAAAATTCCTTGGCTGAGAGGGGGGCAGTGAGTTCCATCAAAAATATCCTTCCTGCTTTTTCTTTTCCATGCTGGCAGAGTCATCGGAATCGATCATTCTTCCCTGACGTTCAGAACTTCGGGCATTGACCAGTTCCAGAATGATCTCTTCCAGAGTTTCGGCGTTGGATTCCACGGCACCGGTCAGAGGATAGCATCCCAGGGTACGAAAACGCACCCTGCGTTTTTCAATGGTCTCCTCCGGGCGTAATCGACAGCGTTCGTCATCCACCATCATGAGCATGTCCTCCCGTGCCACCACCGGACGAATTTTTGAGAAGTACAGGGGCACCACGGGGATGTTTTCCTGATGGATATATTGCCAGATGTCCAGTTCGGTCCAGTTGGACAGGGGAAATACGCGGATGCTTTCTCCCCGATGCTTGCGGGTATTGAACAGATGCCACAGTTCGGGGCGCTGGTTCTTGGGGTCCCAGTGATGGGTGGCCGAGCGAAAGGAGAAAATGCGTTCCTTGGCCCGGGATTTTTCCTCATCCCGTCTCGCGCCACCAAAAATGACGTCAAACTTGTACAAATCCAGAGCGTTTTTCAAGCCCTCGGTTTTGGTAATATGGGTATGCAGGGAAGACCCATGATCAAAGGGGTTGATATTTTTTTCGATGGCTTCCGGATGGGTGTAAACCAGAAGTTTCATGCCGGATTCCCGGGCCATGTAATCCCGAAAGAGGTACATCTCCTGGAATTTCCAGCGCGTATCGACATGGAGTAGTGGAAAAGGGGGCGTGGCAGGGTAA
>NZ_JPOQ01000004.1 GCF_000735045.1 Ferrovum myxofaciens | reverse complement strand
CTCTGGCAGATTTTGTGGCGGATCAGCGTGCCCCCCCCCCCACCGCCGCTGCCGAACTGGTCCATCCCGAACGGCAGCAATTGCTGCACCAACTGACTCAACTGGAAGAACGTCATTTCCTGGCGTTGCGCCGACGGGTGGAAAAAATTGCCTTGCACCTCGATCAACGCCGCTTGCGCTGGGAAAACCTCCAACGACGCCACTGGGAACGACAAAGGCAACGTCTTGCCACGCTGGCGCAACGATTGGTTCACCCCGGTCAGCGCATCGCCTTTCAGCGCCAGACTCTGACCGCACTCGACCAGCGCTGGCGGCTTTGTTGCCAGCGCTGGTTCGAACAGCAGCGCCGCCATCTGGAACGGCAGACACGCACGCTGGAGCATTTGAACCCCCGTGCCATTCTGGCGCGGGGCTATGCCCTGGTACAGGACAACGCCGGACACGTAATCGACGACGCAACGCGTCTGAAGCCCGGCGATCAGGTACAACTGACCTTGGCCCACGGAACCCGTCACGCCACCATCCTGCCAGAACCGAACGACCCTTGTTGACCGACAGGGTCTCAGGCACTCTTCAGAAAATGCTCCACCAAAGCATGGGCCATACCTTCCCACCCCATCTGGTCCGGGTCCAGGGCCACCCGCGCTGGCCAGTTACGCACCCAGGTCAACTGGCGGCGCGCCAGTTGACGGGTCGCGATGATGCCCCGCAGACGCATTTCCGATGCACTGCCTTCCCCCTCCAGAAACTGCCAGACCTGACGGTATCCCACGGCGCGCATGGCAGGCATTTCGCCCGTCAGGCGGGGGTAACGCAGGCGCAGTCGACGCACTTCCTCCACCAGTCCCTGCGCCAGCATCTGGTCGAATCGGTGAGCGATACGCTCGTGCAAGGCAGCCCTCTGGCCGGGCATCAACCCCAAGGTCAGGATCCGATCCGGCAAGCCGGCACGGGCCTGTTCCTGATGCCAGAATGAAAGTGGATGCCCCGTCACGTGCCAGACTTCGAGCGCCCGCTGAATGCGTTGGCGGTCAAGGGGTGCCAGACGGGTCGCCGTGACGGGATCGACCCGGGCCAATTCGGCATGCAGGGCCGGCCAACCTTCCCGTTCGGCCCGTGCTTCCAGCGCAGCCCGCAGTTCGGGAGACGCACTCGGCAGAACGGCCAACCCCTGTTGCAGGGCCTGAAAATAGAGCATAGTGCCCCCCACCAGAAGGGGCACATGCCCGCGCGCGCGAATGGCGGCAAGCAAGGGTGTGACATCGGCCACGAAACGGGCGGCCGAGTAGGGATCATCAGGATCTACCCAGTCCATCAGGTGATGGGGATAACGGGCCCGCGTGAGCGCATCCGGTTTCGCTGCGCCGATATCCAGACCACGATAAATACTGGCCGAATCCACATTCACCAATTCCACCGGGAAATCATCCGCCAATCCACAGGCCAAGGCGGTCTTGCCACTGGCCGTCGGACCGAGCAGAAACAGAAGTGGAGGAGCGTTCAGCGACCGCGCAGAAACCATTGATCCAGTTCAGACAAGGGAATCTGGCGCCAGGTAGGACGGCCATGATTGCACTGATCGGCGCGTTCACACCGTTCCATGTCACGCAGCAATGCGTTCATCTGCATCACCGTGAGGGAGTGATGGGCACGCACCGCACCGTGACAGGCCATGCTGGCTAAAACCTCGTGACGACGGGCTTCGAGCGCCAGACTCTGGCCCGTTTCTTCCAGATCCGCCCATACCTGGCGCAGCACTGGCTCGGGATCGACGCCACTCAACTCAATGGGCCAACTGCGCAACACCACGGTCTGAGGTCCGCGCAAAGCGAGATCAAGACCCAGGGCAGTGAGTACGTCGCCGTAACTTTCCAGAACCGCCAGTTCCCGCGCTGAAAGGGTAAAATGCGGAGGATCAAGAAATGCTTGCCCCCCTCCCGCCACAGCATGACGTGCCTTCAGACGTTCATACAGAATTCTTTCATGGGCTGCGTGCATATCCACCAGCACTAGCCCGGTAGCATTCTGAGCCAGAATATAGATCCCGTGCAATTGAGCCAAAGCCTGTCCCAAGGGAAAAAATGGCGGCTCCGGTGCAACCGGCTCTGGCTCCGCACCCGGCAGTTTGAAATTTTCTTCACTGAACCGAAGTGCCGTGTTCGCTTCCTGAGCGGGAGAGGACGGGGTTTCGGCGGGAGGGATAGGTTGTTTACCGTACAAAGCCGCATGAAAGGGATCGGGTTCGCCAAGATGCAGGGATACCGTAACTTTATCCGAAACGGAGGGAGGGGCAACGAATCGAGGAGAAGGCAGCGGCAGTTCGCCAGACTCCTCAAGAGAAGATGACATCAAACCCGCCTTCCCGGACGAGGAAGGGATACCCCTGCCCCCCAGGGGACTGCGCTCGACGAACTCCAGACCACCGGGTGTCGTGCGGGTCAAAGTCTTGTGGAGCGCTTGCCAGACAAAGCGAAAAACGGCTTGTCCCTCTTCAAAGCGTACTTCGGTCTTGGCAGGATGAACATTCACATCCACCCGTGCTGGGTCCAAACTCAGAAATAACACTCCTCCTGGCTGGCGCTGACCATGCAACACATCCTGATAGGCCTGGCGAACAGCCTGGGTCAGCAACCGATCGCGCACGAAGCGTCCATTCACGAAAAGGTATTGCTCCGCTCGACTGGCGGCGGTCGGGTGCAGGATCCAGCCAGACAGGTGCAATGGTCCGGCACTGTCCTCGATGGGCAGGCTCTGGTTCAAAAAATCTTCACCCAGAATGCCACGCACGCGCGCTTCCAGCGTCAGCGCCGGCCAATGGCGCAAAGCACGTCCCTGATGCGAGAGGCGAAAGGTGACTTCAGGATGGGCCAGAGCCAAACGACGCAACAGTTCATCGCAGTGACCAAATTCCGTGCTGGTACTCCTCAGGAACTTGCGCCGCGCTGGCGTATGGCTAAATAAATCTTCCACCACCACACTGCACCCAATGCTGCGTGCAGCGGGGCGCGGTCCCTCGACCTGCCCTCCGGACACGGTCATGGTGAGCGCATGAACCGCCTCCGCCACGCGCGCCGTCACCGTCACCCGTGCCACCGCTGCCATACTGGCCAAGGCCTCTCCTCGAAAACCGAGGGTGACGATATGATTCAGGGGGTCCGTCGCCGCCAACTTGCTGGTCGCGTGGGCCTGCAGGGCAAGGGACAAATCATCGGGGTGAATACCGTGGCCATCATCCTCCACCTGAATGCGCCGGACCCCGCCTTCTTCCAGGAGCACAACGATGTTCCGCGCACCGGCATCCAGAGAGTTCTCCACCAGTTCCTTGAGTACGGAAGCTGGACGTTCGATCACCTCTCCCGCAGCGATCTGACTGATCAGGAGCGGGGAAAGTGCCTCGATACGCTTCATGGAGCGCTGCCAGCCAAGTGCGTGGGGGACAGGGCCGTCACATGCTGCCCCCAGGCACCGCTCCTGTGCAAATAATCCTGTAAACCATGGGTAATGGCCTGGGCCAACTTCTCCTGATAAGCCGGATCATTGAGACGACGTTCCTCTTCAGGATTGGTAATGAACGCCGTTTCCACGAGAATGGAAGGAATGTCCGGGGATTTGAGGACGGCAAAACCAGCCTGTTCCACAAAACCACGGTGCAACACATTGATCTGATCCAATTCACCCAACACGGCCCGGGCCATTTTGAGACTATCATTGATGGTGGCAGTCTGAGACAAATCAAAAAGCGTCTGTGCCAGGTAGGCCTGATGGGTTGGAAGGGTTACTCCGCCCACCAGGTCGGCATCGTTTTCATGTTTGGCCAACCAGCGTGCCGCCACCGACGTTGCTCCCTTCTCGGACAGAGCAAACACGGAAGAACCCCGTGCCTCCTGATTGATGTAGGCATCGGCATGAACCGACACGAAGAGATCGGCATGCAGGCGATGTGCCTTGACCGTCCGTTCCTGCAGCGGAATGAAATAATCCCCGTCGCGAATCAGTACGGCACTCAAACCGGGCTGGGCATCAATGGCTGCTTTGAGACGCCGGGCGATGGCCAGGGTGACGTTTTTCTCGTGGGTACCTGCTTCGCCATGCGCACCAGGGTCTTCCCCGCCATGCCCGGCATCCACCGCAATGATCAGGGTCCTACGGGCAGGGCCCCCCGCCCCGGCATCTGACCGGGTTTCAGCCCCCTGCCTTGGCACGTCCGCCTCCGCAATGGGTACCGGGGGGCTTGCCGCCACTACCGGAGAAGGCCTGGGGGACTGACCGGGCGGTATGTCATTCTGCACCTGCAGCGCCGGTTTATCGAGCACGGGGGAAAGAGGATCTGGCGTCGCCGTGGCGGGGTAAATATCCAGAACCAGACGGTAACCGTAGTCTCCCACTGGTTCCAGCAAAGCAGAGGTCGCATTGACCGGCCCCTTGAGATCAAAAACCACCCGCACCACGCCAGGTTTGAAATGGCCCACCCGAATCTTGCGCAAATAGGGATCCTGTGGGCTCAATTGCGCTGCCATCTGTTCGAGGGGTTGGGTCGCAGTCACTCCCTCTAGATCCAGCACCAGACGATCAGGATTAGGGACGGAAAAAAGGGTGCCGTGAATCGCCTGAGTCGCTTCGAACGTCACCCGGGTATAGTCGCTTGCAGGCCACAGGCGCACGGCACGAATGCGAGTTTCCTCACCGTGAGCCACGGGAGACAGCACGCTCGACCCCAACAGGATCAACGCGGCAAAGACGTAGCCAAGAGCGGTTCGAGACATTTCATTCCATGGACAGAAGTATGTCGGACCTGCAGCAGACGCCCCGCCCCTGCAGCAGGCTCCAGCATCAGAGCCACGTCGGCGGGGGGTAACCAGGTAGAAACTTTTTCGGGCCATTCCACGAGGCATAGACTGTCGCTCCGAAAGCACTCCCGAAAACCACTATCTTCCAAGGATTCCGGCGAGTTGATTCGATAGAAATCAAAGTGATAACAGTATAACCTCGAAAGTTCATAAATTTCAAGCAGGGCATAGGTAGGACTACGGATGGTTCCCGTCACGCCCAGGCCCCGCAGAATCCCCCGAATGAGGGCCGTTTTACCTGCACCCAAGTCACCGGAGAAGGTTAAAACCAGCCCCGACTCGAGATAGGGTGCCCACGCCCTCCCCCATTCAGTGGTTGCCTCGGGATCTGCCAAGTGCCACTGCGCCCCCCCTTCCCCTTCCATCCAATCCTCTTTCGGTTGATAATTCAAACTGTTCACTCATTGTACCCGGTTCATGCCTCCCTTATCTGTTTTTGACTTGCGCACACTCCTTGAGCGCGAAGCACACCACTTGGGCTTCAGCGCAGTGCGGGTCAGTCGCCCCACCCTGCGCACAGCCCGCAAACACCTTGACACCTGGCTGACAGCCGGTTATCAGGGGGCCATGACCTGGCTGGAACGGGATCCGGATCTGCGCACCGACCCCTCTCGTCTTTGGCCAGGTACCACCTGTATTCTCACGGTCTCCCTGCCCTATCTCAGCGAGGACCTGACTTCCTGTCAGGATGCCCTGAACGACCCAACCGAGGGCGTCATCGCTCAATATGCTCTGGGGCAGGATTACCACCGACTGATGCGCCGTCGTCTGCATCTGCTGGCCGAAGGTCTGGCTGCGCAGTGGGGGCCTTTTGCATGGCGTCCCTTCAGCGACAGTGCGCCTCTGCTCGAAGTGGAGATCGCCGCCCAAGGGGGACTGGGGTGGCGTGGCAAGCATACCTTGCTGCTGCAGCGCCAAGGTTCCTACTTCTTTCTGGGCGAACTACTCTGCAACCTGCCACTGCCCGCCGACCCTCCGGAAAAGGACCATTGCGGAACCTGCCAGACTTGTCTGACGGTCTGTCCCACTCGAGCCATCGTGGCCCCCTACCAACTGGATGCCCGTCTGTGCATTGCCTACCTGACCATCGAACACCCAGGCCCCATACCCGAATCCCTGCGCCCCCTCTTTGGCAACCGCATCTACGGTTGCGATGACTGCCAGTTGCACTGTCCCTGGAACCGCTTTGCCAACACCTCCCGGGGCGCACGGGCGTTTCTGCGCCGCAAGGAACTGGAAAATCTCAGCCTGCCCGCCCTGTTCGCCTGGAGTGCCGAGGACTTCCAGACTCACCTGACAGGTTCGCCCATCCGTCGCATCGGTCATGAACGCTGGTTACGCAATGTGGCCGTAGCTCTGGGCAATGGACCCGCCACCCCGGGGGCCCTGACCGCACTGGCCCAGCGTCGCAATCATCCCGCCGAACAGGTGCGCGAACATGTGGAATGGGCTTGGCAGCGTCTGCAGAACGGGAACTCCCCGTACCCACCTCAGTCGGAGTAGAATCGATCATCTGGTTACGAGACACAGGCTCATGAGTATCTTTGCACGGCGTAATACCTGGATCCGAACCCTTTTCCTGGTCTGCGCCCTGGGTGGACTGTCCCCGGCCTTTGCCCTGGAGGGCATTCCCGAGACGCCGCACCCCCTTCCTGCTGCGTTGGGCACACTGCCCGAGCCGCATACTTTTCTAATGCCCGACCAGGCCTTCAAGATTTCGGTGGACAATGGCGCTGACCCGGGCAGCCTGATCCTTTCTTTCGTACCCGCTCCCGGTTACTATCTCTATCGCGATCGCATTCATCTCCGCTTGCCCGGTGTCCCCCAAGAGGTTCCCTTACACTTTCCGACTGCGGAGGCCAAACAGGACCCCAGTTTTGGCCAGGTCTGGATTTACCGCCATCCTTTCCAGGTCGCCTTGACCTTGCCCGGCGGCCAACCCGTCTCCCGTTTTTCCATCAGTTTCCAGGGCTGTGCCGATCACGGCATCTGCTACCCGCCCACCACTCAGGATTTTCAGCAGAGCGGGAACCATTACAGCGCGCTTTCCTCAGGCTCGGAAATCTCTTCCACGCCTCCTTCTGCGGACTCCGGGCGCCCTGAGGACTTTGCCAGTTATCTGAAAGGCGCTCGTCCTTTCTGGGTACTGGCCAGTTTTTTTGGTTTCGGGCTACTTCTCGCTCTAACTCCCTGTGTGTTCCCCATGATTCCGATTCTTTCCGGCATCATTGCAGGTCAGGGCACATCGGTCACCAAAACACGCGCCTTTGCCCTCTCCCTCACCTATGTACTGGGTATGGCCCTGACCTATGCCGGGGTGGGCATATTAGCCGGGCTGACTGGAACCCTCCTGTCCAATGCCCTGCAAACTCCACCGGTCCAGATCGCCACCGCCCTGCTTTTCGTTGTGCTGGCCTTGTCCATGTTTGACGTGTACCAGTTTCAGTTGCCCCTCTCCCTGCAAAACCAACTCAACGGTGCCTCGGGGCGCCTGCCGGGAGGTCGCTACTGGGGGGTTGGCTTCATGGGCTCACTTTCCGCATTGGTGATGGGTCCTTGCGTGGCTGCGCCGTTGGCAGGCGGGCTAATTTATATCGCCGAAACTCGCGATGTGGTGATGGGCGGACTGGCACTCTTCACCCTGGCCTTGGGCATGGGCACCCCGCTTCTACTCATTGGCACATCAGCAGGCGCCTTACTGCCTCGGGCCGGTCACTGGATGAGTTGGGTAAAACGCGGCTTCGGGGTCGTCCTGCTGGGGGTTGCCCTGTTTACGATTCTACCCCTGATTCGAACCGCCCCAGCCACCACGAACCTGAACTTCGTGCCTGTCTCCACGGTGGCCCAACTGGATCAGCAGTTGCTTCGGGCATCCGGTCAACACCGTCCCGTCATGGTGGACTTCTATGCCGATTGGTGCACTTCTTGTGTGGAATGGGACCGTACCGTTCTGTCCCGTCCCAGGGTCCAGACTGCCCTGCAGCCGTTCACTCTGGTGCGCGTGGATGTTACCCATAACAGCGCAGAAGATCGTGCCCTGCTGGCACATTTTGGACTTTTTGGCCCGCCCAGCACGATCTTTTTCGATCCCGACGGGCGGGAACTGGAAAATCAGCGCTTGGCTGGTTATGTTCCCGAAGATACATTTCTGGGTTACCTGGACCGGGTAACCCATTGAATCCACTCCCAGCCAGGGCGCATCAATCCAAACGAATGAAATGCGTCCGGTAGTGGCGCAATTCTTCGATGGATTCGAGAATATCCGCCAGCGCCTCGTGTTTTCCGGATTTTTTGAAGGCGCTGTAGACCGCTGGCTTCCAGCGTTTGGACAATTCCTTGAGGGTGCTCACATCCAGGTTACGATAATGAAAATACTGTTCCAGGCGAGGCAGGTAATTGGCCATGAAACGGCGGTCCTGGCACACCGAATTGCCGCACATGGGCGATTCGCCGGGGGGTACGTGGATCTTGAGAAACTCGAGCAGTTGCTCCTCCGCCGCCGTTTCGGCCAGGGTCGAGGCACGAACCCGATCGATGAGGCCAGACCGTTGATGGGTTCCCTTGTTCCAGTCATCCATGGCATCCAGGACCCCATCGGGTTGGTGAATCGCCAGAACCGGCCCTTCCGCCACGACCTCCAGCGCATTGTTGGTGACCACCAGCGCCACCTCGATGACGCGGTCGCGCATCGGGTCCAACCCGGTCATTTCCATGTCCACCCAGACCAGATGGTTTTTATCCTGTGCCATAATCCTTCCTTTTGAGTTGATCAATGCCCCACTTGCCTCCCGACCGTGACGCCCGCTCCATGATACACCGGACACTCTTACTGTGAGTACCTCTTCCCTTGCGGGATGGGTACGCGGGGTCTTTGGTCACCACTACGAAGTAGTGGACGACCAGGCACAGACGTGGAGTTGTGTCCGGCGCGGCAAGCAACATGATGTCGCCTGTTCGGACCGGGTTCGCTTCACTCCCACCAGCGTCACTCAGGGTGTGATCGAAGAAATCGAATCGCGCACCACCCTGTTCTGGCGTGCCGACGGAAAACGAGAAAAATTTTTGGCCGCCAACGTGGACCAGGTGCTCATTGTCTCAGCGGGTGAACCCACCCCTTTTCCGGACCTGATCTCCCGTTGTCTTGTGGCCGCTGAAGCCAATCGGGTCGACGTCTGCCTGCTTCTCAATAAAACCGACCTGGGTCCGGCCACGGCAACCTGGCGTGCCACACTGTCCCATTTTGAATCCCTCGGCTATCCCCTGCTGGAAATTTCCGCCCGAACCACAGCAGACCGGTTGCGCCCCACCCTGGCCGGACGCCACAGCCTGCTGGTGGGACAATCAGGCATGGGCAAATCCACCCTGCTCAACGCCCTCATTCCCGAGGCTCAGGCCGCTACTCAGCGCATCTCTCTAGCCCTGGATTCGGGCCGACACACCACCACTGCCACCCGTGCCTACCCCCTAACCGAGGGTGGCTGGCTGATCGACAGCCCCGGCGTCCAATCCTTTGGCCTGACCTATCTCGACCCTGCCGATCTGGTGGCATTTTTTCCAGAGTTTTCTCCACTGCAAGGCCACTGTCGTTTCCCTGACTGCCACCATCGTCAGGAGCCGGACTGTGCCCTGCGGGACTACGTTGCCGGTCATCCTTTGCGCGCCCTGCGCCTTGCCACCCTGCTGACGCTCCAGCAGGAAAATGCCCCCCGCCGCTCAACGCCCACCCAACAGCGCCGTCGCCAACCCCGCACTCACTCCCCAGAGGACGACGGCTCGCCAGATTAGCCCTTCGGCACTGGTCAACTGATCGGCTTCGAGGGCCTCGAATGGCCCGTTTCCTCCGTTTGCCTGTCCTGACCCCAAGGCCCCATGCACCACCGCTTGCAACAGTTCCTGGCTGGATAAAAACAGGCGATCCGGATCACGCCAGGCATAAAGCGCTTCTTCGAAGTCACCGACCAGAGCAAAGGTCAGCGCGAGCAGGCGTACCGGTATCCAGTCCAGACCTGCCTGCATGCGCCGATAAAAAAGACCGTCTGGCTCCGCTTCAACCAGCAGTGCCGTGCCGCAATACAGCAGAGGCCCCCATCCGCCGGGCAATAAAAAGAACCAGAACAGGGGGGCAAAAAAACGTTGATAACTACCCAGGATACCTTCATCAAGAACTGCACGAACAGACTGATTCGGCTCGGAATACGGGGGTATCTGCATCCCACCTTGGCGCAGGTGAGACAAAGGACCGCGCAGATCAATTCCCAACCCCAGCACCAGCAAGGGCACCAACGCCCCCAGATGAAGCCAACCCAATCCGCTTTGTACCCCTGTCATCAACAGGAGAGGGAAGCCCACGACCCCCAGCCAGAGCACTGCGCCGACCCGGGGCATACGTGCGAACAGAAAGAGACGCCAACGGGTCAGCAAGTTCACACCCCAAGCACCCCAAGCCTGGGGACGCCAAGGTTCCAAGATCAGCACCAACACCAGAAACCCGACTTTCATGGATTCCTCTAAATTTTATTTCGTTTACGGGGGCCCATCATAACAGAACAAAAAAAGGACCTTCCTCAAGAAGGTCCCAGCGATCCTATCTGCCTTCCAGAAAGCAGGTTCGTGTTCAGGCGACCTTGCGTGCGCTCCAGATCTTTTTCTTGCATTTGCCTCCGCCCAGGGGAACCAGTCCGATGGCGAAAATCTCCACCGTATCCCCCTCGCAGATCTCTTCACGCAGCAGGGCCCGTTGCAGGTCGGTTCCGGTATGGCGCACGGTTTGCACTTCATCCTGCACTTCTGCAAAAAAAGTGCGGGATTTGCGTCCCGAAGGATCCGTACGTTCCACAAATCCAGTACGTTTCAATAACCCCCGAAATTTTCGTACCTCCGGTGCCTTGACCAGATTGGGATAGACCTTTTCCGTACTGGCCAGAGGCTTCTTGCGCTGAGCATCAGCCGCGCGCACATCCGCCAAAGTCATTTCCACCACTCGCCGACGTTTTTGCACCTCGCTCAGAGGCGGATCCTGAACGGCCACATCAGGCAGCATTTGCCACGGCCGTTTTTGCAGCAATCCATCCGGAACTTCCGCATCCACCAGAGCCTGCGCTTCACCTACCGTCTGATCGAGCAGACGCAACAATCCCTGATCCTGCAGGGAAGCAAAAGCCAGGGTCACCTCCCCCAACTCGATTCTTCCCCATGGCCGAGTCGGCAAATTCCCCTGATGGGGAAGAGATTGCATTTGTACCACTGCAGCACCTGAACGTAAACGCAAGCGCCGTTCCACCTGAATCCCATAGCGCCGCCGCAATTTGGTGTAATCCAACCACAGGGAACGGACTACCCGCCCTGTTTCCGGGTAACACCGACATACCACACTGTACCCATCCCCATAACGGATGAGCGGTTGTCCCAAATGCACTCCCAACGAAACCACCTCTTCAGGGTGCGGTGCCGGCAAAGCGGGCGGAGAGTCAGTGACCCCTTTTGTTTCAGTCACGCTCTGTTCCTGGTTTTCACGGGCCAGTTGAGCCAGATAAGCCACCCCTTGCCCGCCCCTATGCCATCCACGCATTGCCGCCAATCCTCCCAGATAACCCGTTCGCAACAATCCTGTCAACACACGAATCGCCATGTTCATGATGATGCCTCCATAAAAAAACCGGAGGCACCCTGACCCGCCGATGGCGCATCACGACACCATCCGGTGGTTCATTATTGACATGATGAACCAACCATCGATTCACCAAGGCACCCCACAAGGGTTCGAGAACGCAGTTCTCTATGCCCTTCCAGTCTAGTCCCGCGTGCTTCTCCGACCTGTCCGAATACTGAAAATTTCCGCCTCTTCTCGGACTGCGTTAGAATCGGACTTTTCACCTTTGTGTCGGTGAGCGTAGCCATGCCCTTGCTGCCCGCACCCCTGACCTTTCGGAACGGGGTTCCCTATTCTGAAACCTATGCGGACGTGTACCATTCCCAGGCAGGTGCCGTGGCCCAATGCCGCGCGGTCTTCCTGACGGGTAATGGGCTACCGGAACGCTGGCGGGGACGGGAGTCTTTCCAGATACTGGAAACCGGCTTCGGGCTCGGGCTCAATTTTCTGACCACTTGGCACGAATGTCGCCGTCTGGGCAGCACCGCCCCACGTTTGCATTTCATTTCCCTTGAACATGCCCCACTCAGCAGCGCAGATCTGACCCTTGCACTTTCGGGTTATCCCGAACTGGCGCAGGAAAGCAGGCACCTGCTCAGCGCCTGGCCGCCCCTCACCCAGGGAATACACCGCCTCCATTTTGATGCGGGCAGGGTCACCCTTTACCTGGTGCTGGGGGATATGGCCGACCTTCTGCCCCAACTCACCCTGGCTGCCGATGCCGTGTATCTGGATGGATTTTCACCCCGCACCAACCCGATACCCTGGAGTGAACCCGTCCTGCGCCAAGTTGCTCGCCTGTGCCGGCATGGCGCCACCTTGGCTACCTGGTGTGTGGCCGGACACCTGCGCCGAACCCTTGAACACCATGGCTTTCATACCACCCGGGCACCCGGTTTCGGAACCAAGCGAGAACGCCTCAGCGCCTGCTACGATCGAATTCCCGAAGATGCCTGGTGCAAGATCGTGCAACGTCTCGAGCAACCCGCGCTCCAGTTCACCCTGGAACCTCCCCCACAACGCCATGCGCTGGTCATTGGGGCGGGCCTGGCCGGTTGTCTGGTGAGTGCCGCATTGGGTGAACGGGGCTGGCACATCGAACTGTGCGAGAGTCGAAACGAACCGGCACAGGAAGCCTCGGGCAATCCCGCCGGCATCCTGCGTCCCTTTCCCAGCCTGGATGACAACCGCGCCGCCCGTTTGGCACGGGCAGGTTTCCTGACCACCCTGCACTGGTTGGCGAATCTGAAAGGAAAGACGGAAGTCCTTCCCCATGGTCTGAACGGCGTTCTGCGCATTGCCCAGGACGCCCCGGAAGCCGCCCATCTATTCGCCCTGAGCAGGGCACCGGGAAGTGTCGAAGCCTTGCTCCATTGGTTGCCGCGCGCCGAAGCCGAGCGTCTCGGGCACTGTGCAGCCCCCTGGGGCGCCTTGTTTTATCCCACCGCAGGCTGGCTGGATCCGGGCCAGTTCTGCCGTGCCGCACTGGCTCAAACCCCCCATCTCTCGACGCATTGGGGACAACCCGTGACCCTCCAACCCGGCCCGGCCGGTTGGGAAGCCCGAACTCTGTGTGGGGCCCTGCTGGCACAGGCTCCCATCGCCATCCTGGCCGGTGGGGCACACCCTCTCCCGTTAAGCAATGCGCCTCTCTGGCCGCGTCAGCGCCTGCGGGGCCAGATCACTCAGATCGAGCGCTCTCCCGTCCCCATGGGAACCCCAGTCCTCTGTGGTTCCGGCTATGTGATTCCGGACGCCCCCGGTGGCCCCTGTCTGGGTGCGACCTATGACCGCAGCGCAGACATCGCACCCCGTTCTGCCGACCGTGCGGAGAACCTGCAACGCCTGACAGCACTGGGGTGGGATGATGGACCGGAACACTCGGTGGTGCAGGAACGAGTCGCCTTTCGCAGCGTCAGCCGCGACCGTCTCCCCATCATTGGCCCCGTGCCGGGAGCCAAGGGTCTCTTCGCTCTCACCGCTTTGGGCTCACGGGGACTGGTGTGGGCACCCTTGGGAGCCGATCTTCTCTGCGCCTGGCTGGAAGGCGACCCTCTGCCCCTCGAAAAAGACCTAGTCCAAGCTGTGGCACCTGCCCGTTATCGCTGAGCGCGCTTTCCTTCCCGAAGCAACAATTCCCGGGCATGTTCACGCACGGTCGCCGTGACCGTCACCCCCCCCAGCATGCGTGCCACTTCTTCCACCCGTCCTCCCTCATCCAGAACCTGGACCGAACTGGTCATCTCTCCCTCCTGCACGGCCTTGCTGACTTTCAGATGATGCTGAGCGCAAGCCGCCACCTGGGGCAGATGGGTCACGCACAGCACCTGATGGTGGTGCCCCAGCGCAGCCAGCATCTGCCCGACTCGTTCGGCCACTCCCCCCCCGATGCCGCTGTCCACCTCGTCAAAAATCAGGGTAGGAACTGCACTTCCCTGCGCCAGTCGGGTTTGCAGTGCCAATCCCAGGCGCGACAGTTCTCCGCCGGAAGCGATCCGGGCGAGGGAACCCAGAGGTTGGCTGGCGTGGGCCGCCAGTTGAAATTCGACCCGCTCTCGCCCTTCGGGCCCTGGTCGATCCAGTTCGCTCAGGGCGACCTCGAAGCGTCCCTGGCCCAGAGCCAAATCACCCAGGCTGGCGCTCACCGTTTCTCCCAAGCGCAACGCCGCCTGACGACGCAGCCGACTCAAGTCCTGCGCCACCTCTTCATACCTTTGCCGGGCCTGCTCCACCAGTCTCTCGAGCGCCTCCAGGGAAGGCAGGGCCTCAAGCGCCTCGAGCGCTTGGCGGGTGTCGGCAAACAGCCCAGGAAGATCCTCGGGGCGAACCTGCAAACGGCGCGCGCGCCCATGCCAGGCTTGCATCTCTTCTTCGATCTGGGGCAAACGCTCCTCGTTCTCTTCACGGGCGCGAGCATAGCGATGCAATTCACTCAGCACTTCCTCGACCTGGATGCGTGCTGATTCGAGCAGGGTGACCCAGGGAGTCAGAGTGCTGTCGTGAGTCGCCAGTTGGCCCAGCCGTTGTTCGCACTTCAAAAGTTGACGTCGCACCGCGCCTTCCCCTTCATCCAGTGACTGAACCGTTTCGTCCACGCCCTGGACCAGATCCGCACGATGGGCAAGACGGGCCTGTTCCATCAGTAATTCCTCCCAATGTCCGGGGTGGAGCGTCAAATCGGCCAGCAAAGCCAGGGTATCTTCGAGCATCTGGCGCTGCCCAGCCGCCACCGCCACCGCCTGGCGCGCCTCGGCACAGTGTCTCTGGGCACTTTCCCAGGCTTGCCAGGCCTGACGTACGAACTGCCGGCATTCGTCATGCCCCCCAAAGGTATCCAGCAAGATTCGCTGGTGCGCAGGCAATAACAGGCGTTGGTGAGCATGCTGGCCATGAATGTCGATGAGGTGGTCGCCCAGGGCACGCAACTGAGTCGCAGTCACGGCACTGCCGTTGATGAAGGCGCGGGACTTGCCACTACGTTCCACCACCCGCCGGATCAGGCATTCGCCCTCGGCACTGGACAAAGCCTGTTCCTCCAGCCATTGTCCCGCCGGCGAAGCGGGAGAAACGTCAAAACAGGCCTCGAATTCGGCCCGTGGCGCACCCTGTCGAATAGCCTCCGGATCTGCCCGTTCGCCCAGTATCAGCGCCAGAGCATCAAGCAAAATGGATTTCCCCGCACCAGTTTCCCCGGTCAGGACAGTAAATCCGCGACCCAACTCCAGAGTCAAACGATCCACCAGGACAAAATCGCGAATGCGCAGTGCAACCAGCATGCCTTCTCCTAAAAACGCGTGCCCCAGCGCAATTTCTCGCGCAACATGGCGAAATAGTCATACCCCGGGGGATGGATCAGATGCACGGAGTGCCGGGCACAGGTGACGTTCAACCGGTCCCCGGGTTCGATGAGGATCTGATCTTGCACATCGAAACTGGCAAAGGCCCCCGTCCCCTTGTGCAGGATCATCTCGACCTGTGCACTCTGCTGCAACACCACCGGACGATTGCTCAGGGTATGGGGACAGATGGGGGTCAATACCAGAGCCTGCAAGCCAGGATGGACAATGGGTCCGCCACTGGACAGGGCATAGGCCGTGGACCCCGTGGGGGTAGCCAGAATCAAGCCATCAGCGCGCAGGTTGTAGACGAAGTTTCCATCCACGAAAACCTCCACCTCGATCATGCTGCCCCGCGCGCCCTTGGCCACCACCACATCATTGAGGGCCATGGCCTCGCTCACCCCTCCGTCAGCTCGGGTCAGACGAGCCGCCAGCAACGTGCGATCCTCCAGAGCATAATGACCGTCCAGCACTTGGCCCAGACGATCTTCCAGATCCCGGGCTGGAATATCCGTCAAAAACCCCAACCGTCCAAGATTGATACCGATCAGAGGAACAGCATGGAGCGCCAGTGCACGGGTAGCATTGAGCAGAGTTCCATCCCCGCCCAATACCACACACAAATCCACCTGTTCGGCCAACTCGTTCAATGGGACTCCCACCTGCCCACAGGCCAGGGCAGACCAGGGATCCAGGATCGTGGAACAGTTCCGTGCAGCGAGGAGCGACAAAAGACGGGTCAGGGGCGCATGCAACCCCTGGGGATCGGCCTTGCCCACGATACCGATACGAGAGAATCCTGATTGGGTCATGGAACTTCCTGAATGAGTGGTCAGTCTGGTGCGAAAAGGGAATTAGAACATATTTCAGTTAAAATGGCGGGTATGTTAAACGATCGCGCGCGGGCTCTGCTCAAAGCTCTGGTGGAAAAGTACATCGACGAGGGTCAACCCGTCGGTTCCCGGGCCTTGTCGCGCCTTGCGGGCATGGACCTTTCCGCCGCCACCATTCGCAACGTCATGGCCGATCTGGAAGAGTTGGGTTTTATCGCCAGCCCTCATACCTCGGCCGGGCGCATTCCGACTCCGCGCGGTTACCGTTTCTTCGTGGACAGCCTGCTGACCATCAAGCCCCTGGAAATCACGACCCTGTCCCAACTGCAACTGCGCCCGGCCGACCCGCAGCAACTGGTGGCTGCTGCGTCCCAGATGCTCGCCGAACTCACCACCTTTGCCGGCATCGTGCGCACTCCAAAACGGCGTCTCACGGGCTTCCAGCGTGTAGAATTCCTGCGTCTCTCGGAAAACCGCCTGCTTCTCGTTCTGGTTACCCTGGAAGGAGATGTCCAGAACCGCATCTTGATCACAGACCAGAACTACTCCACCGAGCAACTGGCCAAAGCCGCCCAGTACCTTAATGAACAGGGCAGTGGCCAGGATTTCGATCGAGTGGTGGACGCGCTGCATCGCGAACTCAACGGACTGCGTGCCGATATTCGCACACTCACCAGCCGGGCCTTGGCTTTTGGGGAAGAAATCCTCAAGCCCGGTCCCGATGATTATGTCCTGCGTGGCGAAACCCGTCTCATCGGCCGCAACGACATGGCCAGCAACCTGAGCAGTCTGCGCCGTCTCTTCGACCTCTTCGAGCAGAAAACCAGTCTGTTGCAACTGCTCGATGCAAGCCAGAACAGCGAAGGCGTCAGAATTTTCATTGGCGGAGAATCGGGGCACTCCCCCCTCGACGAATTCAGTCTGGTCACGGCCCCCTACGAAGTGGATGGACAGGTGGTGGGGACCCTGGGGGTGGTGGGACCTACCCGCATGGCCTACGAGCGCATCATTCCCATTGTCGACATCACTGCACGCCTGCTCTCCAGCGCACTGTCACAGCACTGAAGGATTCACATGCCCTCTTATCTGCCCGAACCTCCCTTCACGCACGGACGATCCATAGCCCGGGTCGGTCTCCTACTGGTCAATCTGGGTACGCCCGACGCACCGGATACACCGGCTCTGCGCCGTTATCTCGCTGAATTTCTGGGCGACCCGCGGGTGGTGGAAATTCCCCGTTTCTTCTGGTGGCTGATTCTGCACGGCGTCATTCTGCGCACCCGTCCTGCCCAGTCCGCCAAAAAATATGCCGCCATCTGGCAGTCGGAAGGCTCGCCGTTGCGCTTCCATACGGCAGCCCAGGCAGCGGGCTTGAGTGCCCGTCTCGAGGCCGCTTTTCCTGACAACCCGCCGCTGGTGCGCTACGTCATGCGCTATGGACAGCCTTCCCTGGGCCAGGGCGTGACCGAACTCAAAAACGCCGGGTGTGACCGGATTCTGTTGCTCCCCCTTTACCCTCAATACGCCGCCAGCACCACGGCTTCCAGCCAGGATGCCCTGTTTTCCGCCCTTGCACGCTGGCGGCATGCGCCTGCCGTGCGCACGGTGCATCATTACCACGACGATCCGGGGTACATCAGTGCCCTTAAGGGGCGAGTCGAAGGATTCTGGGCTACACAAGGTCGCCCGGATGTACTGGTGATGAGTTTTCACGGAGTGCCGCAGTTCACTCTCCACAAGGGCGATCCCTATTATTGCGAATGCCTCAAGACTGGACGCTTGTTGGCGCAGGCCCTAGGCCTCGAACCCCATCAGTATCGAATTTCCTTCCAGTCTCTCTTCGGGCGGACAGAATGGGTCAAGCCTTACACCGCCCCGTTGGTGGAGCAACTGGCCCGGACGGGCGTACGTCATGTTCAGGTTCTGTGCCCCGGTTTTCCTGCCGACTGCCTAGAAACCCTGGAGGAGATCGGCATGGAGGTGAAAGCCACTTTCCTGAACCACGGCGGCGAGGTCTATCACTACATTCCTGCGCTCAACGACGATCCCACCTGGCTGGACAGCCTGACGCGCATTGCTCTGGACAACCTGGGGGGCTGGTTGCCTGCTCCGCTGCCCACTGCAGAGGAACAGGCAGCACAAAAAAATCGGGCACTGGAACAGGGCGCGCCACAGTGACCCCTTGAAATCGGCCTCCTTGGCCCCATGTACCGCCAGTGATCCACAACTCAGCCCTGGGAGTCCGGCATGTCCACCTCTGAACCTATTGATTCTTCCTTTTCCAACCCTGAAAATCCATCCCCTGTCAGTGCAGACAGTGCACCCGCCCTCTCCCCACCCGAAGACTGGCAAGCCGCCCTGACCCAGGCGGAAGAAGCCCTGCGTACCAAGGACGACGAGTGCTTGCGTCTGCGCGCCGACATGGAGAACCTGCGCAAGCGCACCGCCACCGAATTGTCCCAGGCACGTAAGTTTGCCCTGGAAAGTTTTGCCGGAGAATTGCTGGCCGTCATGGACAGCCTGGAAGCAGCCCAACAGGTCAAGGAAGCGTCTCTCGACAGTTACCGCAATGGAGTGGAACTCACCGCCCGCCAACTGACCAGTGTCTTTGACAAGTTTCACATTCAGGCCATTCACCCCGAAGGACAGCGTTTCGACCCCAACCGCCATCAGGCCATTGCTTCCCTGGAGCACGACGAAATCCCGGCCCAAAACGTCATCAGCGTCATGCAAAAAGGCTTCATCCTGCATGAACGGGTTCTACGTCCGGCTTTGGTTACAGTTTCGAAGGGAAAAGCGGGATCCCCCTCTTGAATCCGTAAAAATCATCCCGATTTAAGGTACAACCATAAAGTATTCCCCACCAATTTTTGAGAAGAGGCTAATAACATCATGGGAAAAATCATCGGAATCGATCTGGGTACCACCAATTCCTGCGTGGCCGTCATGGAAGGCGGAAAACCCAAGGTCATTGAAAACGCAGAAGGCGCACGCACGACCCCCTCTATCATCGCCTACATGGAAGAAGGCGAGGTTCTGGTGGGCGCGCCTGCCAAACGGCAGGCCATCACCAACCCCAAAAACACCCTCTTCGCCGTCAAGCGCCTGATCGGTCGGCGCTTCGAAGAAGATATGGTACAAAAGGATATCCACATGGTGCCTTACTCCATCGTCAAGGCCAGCAATGGGGATGCCTGGGTGGAGGTGCGGGGCAGAAAGATGGCACCGCCGGAAATCTCTGCCGCTGTCCTGCAAAAAATGAAGAAAACTGCGGAAGACTACCTGGGTGAAGAAGTAACCGAAGCCGTCATCACGGTTCCGGCCTACTTCAACGACAGTCAGCGCCAAGCCACCAAGGATGCGGGACGTATCGCAGGACTGGACGTCAAGCGCATTATCAACGAACCCACCGCTGCCGCCTTGGCTTTCGGGATGGACAAAAAGGAAGGGGACCGCAAGATTGCCGTTTATGATCTGGGCGGAGGAACCTTCGATATTTCAATCATCGAAATCGCCGAAATCGATGGCGAACACCAATTCGAAGTGCTTTCCACCAATGGAGACACCTTCCTCGGCGGGGAAGACTTTGACCTGCGCGTCATCGATTACCTGGCCGACGAGTTCAAGCGTGAAAACGGCCTGGACCTGCGTAAGGATGTGCTGGCCCTGCAACGCCTCAAGGAAGCCGCAGAAAAAGCCAAAATCGAACTGTCCTCGGCACAACAGACCGAAGTCAACCTGCCCTACATCACAGCCGATGCCAGCGGACCCAAACATCTGGTGGTCAAAATCACCCGCTCCAAACTGGAAAGTCTGGTGCAGGAACTCATCGACCGCACCATGAAGCCCTGCGAAACGGCTATCAAGGATGCAGGCGTGAAGATCAGTGACATCGCTGACGTGATTCTGGTGGGCGGGCAAAGTCGTATGCCCAAGGTACAGGAACGTGTCAAGGAACTCTTTGGCCGGGATCCGCGCAAGGATGTCAACCCGGATGAAGCGGTAGCCATCGGAGCAGCCATCCAGGGTGGTGTCTTGAAAGGCGACGTCAAAGATGTATTGTTGCTTGATGTCACGCCTCTGTCCCTCGGCATCGAAACCCTGGGCGGAGTTATGACCCGTTTGATCCAGAAGAACACCACCATCCCCACCAAGGCGTCCCAGGTCTTCTCCACCGCCGACGACAACCAGTCGGCGGTGACCATCCACGTCCTGCAAGGGGAACGAAACATGGCCAGCGGGAATAAAAGCCTGGGGCAGTTCAACCTGAGCGATATTCCTCCTTCACCCCGAGGCATGCCACAGATCGAAGTGACCTTCGACATCGATGCCAACGGGATCCTGCACGTGAATGCCAAGGACAAGGCCACCGGCAAGGAAAACAAGATCACCATCAAGGCCAACTCCGGTCTGTCGGAAGAGGAAATCCAGCGCATGGTGCAGGATGCCGAGGAAAACGCGGAAGAAGACAAGAAAAATCTGGAAGCAGTGAATGCGAAGAATGGTCTGGAAAGTTTGGTCCATAATGTCACCAAATCCGTCAAGGATCACGGCGACAAACTTTCAGCCGAAGAAAAATCCAGCATCGAAAGTGCACTCAAGGATGCAGAAGATGCACTCCAGTCACAGGATACAGCACGCATCACCGCCACCACTGAAAAACTCTCCGAAGCCAGCCATAAATTGGCTGAAAAGATGTACGCAGCCGATGCAAATACGGGTGGTGCTGGTGTCCATGCCCAAGAACCCGGCGCTGCTGGCAACAAGGAAGACCATGTTGTAGATGCCGAGTTCGAAGAAGTGAAGGACAAGAAGTAAAGAACCTTCCCCTGGGGAAGTCAGGTTGTTGGGGAGGGGGTGAAAACCTCACTCCCCAATGATTTATTTGAGAGGAATCATGAGCAAACGCGATTTTTATGAAGTCCTGGGAGTCAACCGGGATGCATCCGAGGATGACATCAAAAAGGCCTATCGCAAGTTGGCCATGAAGCATCATCCGGATCGAAATCCGGACAATGCCAAGTCAGAGGCTCAGTTCAAGGAAGTCAAGGAAGCCTACGAAATCCTGTCCGATGTGGACAAACGTGCCGCTTATGACCGTTATGGACATGCGGGCGTAGATCCTCAAATGGGTGCAGGTGCTGGCCCCGGGGGCGGTCCGGGGATGGGCGGGTTTTCCGATGCCTTTGGCGATATTTTTGGCGATATTTTTGGTGGGGGTGGTGGACGAGGCAACCGGACCGGAGGCATGTACCGGGGATCCGATCTACGCTACAACTTGGAAATCGGCCTGGAAGAGGCGGCTCGGGGTACCGAGACCCAGATTCGCATTCCTGCCCTGGAAAACTGTGGTACCTGCAAGGGCAGCGGTGCCAAACCGGGAACCAGTCCGAGCACCTGTTCCACCTGTGGGGGACAGGGTCAGGTGCGCATGCAGCAAGGATTTTTTTCCATCCAGCAAACTTGCCCGGTCTGTCACGGAAGTGGCAAGACCATCACCTCGCCCTGTCCCGACTGTCATGGAGCCGGGCGAATCCGCAAACACAAGACCTTATCCGTCAAGATTCCTGCTGGCATCGATCATGGTGACCGCGTTCGCCTGGCTGGAGAAGGCGAACCGGGACAGGCCGGGGGTCCGGCGGGTGATCTGTTTGTAGTCGTCCAGATCCGTCCCCACCCTGTATTCCAGCGCGAAGGAACGGACCTGCATTGCGAAATGCCTATCAGTTTTGCGGTGGCTGCCCTGGGGGGAGAAATCGAAATCCCCACCCTGGAAGGTCAGGCCAAACTGAAAATCCCTGCTGAAACCCAGACTGGTCAGGTTTTTCGCCTGCGTGCCAAGGGGATCAAAGCACTGCGCGGAGGCAGCCAGGGCGACCTAATGTGCCATGTGGTAGTGGAAACTCCAGTCAAGTTGACCGAGGTTCAAAAAGAGTTATTGCGCCAACTGGAACAAGGAACCCGTGGAAATGACACCCACAGTCCCCGCACCAAGAGTTTCATGGACAAGGTGCGCGACTTCTTCCAAACCTAAGTGCAACGCTGTTCAGCCCCCGTCACGGCAGGGGCTGAACAATTCAGGAGCGCCGCCATTGGGTAGTCCCTTCCTTGTCTTCAAGGACGATTCCCTCCGCCAAGAGGGCCTGACGAATCTGGTCGGCGGTTGAAAAATCCTTTCGCGCCCGCGCCGCTTGCCGTTGCGCCATCAATATTTCGATACGTTCCTGGTCCTCATCCCCTGCCTGCACAGTCAAACCGGCCCCCCTCTGAAACCATTCCACCGGAGCACTGCCCAGCAGTCCCAGTACCTCAGCCAGAGCGCGCAAGCGTTGGGCCGCCCCCACTTCGCCCCGGTGGGCATCATGGGCCAAACCAAAGAGGACTGCCACGGCTTCCGGAGTGTTCAAGTCATCGTCCAGCGCACGCTTGAAGGCCCCTTCGGCCACCCCATTCCAGTCCGGGACACTGCCCATAACCGTGGGGTAATCACGTAACACCGTGTAGAGGGTATTCAATCCCTGCCGGGCATCCTCCAGATGACCATCGGTGTAATTGAGAGGACTGCGGTAATGACCTCGCAAGAGAAAGAAACGCACCACTTCCGGATGAAATTTTTCGAAAATATCGGCCAGAGTGAAGAAATTGCCCAGAGATTTGGACATTTTTTCATCATTTACCCGTAGAAAACCATTGTGCATCCACACATTGACGAAGGCGTGCCCATGGGCCCCCTCACTCTGGGCTATTTCGTTTTCGTGATGTGGAAATTGCAGGTCGTGACCACCCCCGTGTATGTCAAAATGGGCACCTAGAAAGCATTCGCTCATCACCGAGCATTCGATATGCCAGCCCGGTCGCCCTTCCCCCCAAGGCGAAGGCCATCGAGGCTCGCCGGGCTTGGCGCTCTTCCACAATACGAAATCGAGGGGATCGCGCTTGAACTCATCCCGTGCCACACGCTCACCTGCCCGCAGATCCTCAAGGGACTTGCCGGATAACTTGCCGTAGTCGGGAAAGTCCCGCACCGAGTAGTAGACATCCCCATTCTGCCCCGAGTAAGCCAATCCTTTCTGAATCAGTACTTCAATCAACCGGATCATGCCCGGAACATGTTCAGTGGCACGGGGTTCATGGGTTGGTGGCAACACCCGCAGACGGGCCAGATCTTCCTGCATGGCCAGAATCATGCGCTCGGTCAGAGCCTGGATGGGTTCCCCATTCTGTGCTGCCCGCTCGATGATCTTGTCATCTATATCGGTAATATTGCGCACATAGGTAACTGCATAACCGGTTGTCCGCAACCAGCGGTAGAGCACATCAAAATTGACGAGCATGCGTCCATGGCCCAGGTGACAACGGTCATACACCGTCATGCCACAGACATACAGGCGCACCTGACCAGGCTCGATGGGGACAAAAGGTTCAGTCCGACGGGTAAGGGTATTGAACAGATTCAGCATGAATATAACCGCCAACTCAAAAAAATCGATAGATCCTGACAAAAGGTCTAGTCAGCAACGCGTTGAATTGATAGAATTTGGGGTTACACAATTCGCCTCCCATTTCAACCCATGATGCTCCGGTTTCTAATCCTTTCCCTTTCCCTCGCCTTGTGGTGCGAGCAAGGGGTGTGCGCAACCGGCACCGAAAGCACCGGATCGGGCACGGCCCCGGTGCTGCAAACCTCGCAGGAAAGCAACGATGCGCATCCTAGCACATCCTCTGCCCCGCCGTCAGAAGCCCCCTTGCCGATCCATGTCCCTCTGGCAATGCAATCCCTGTTACACGACCATCATCCCCAGCAAGCTCTGGCCTTGGCCAACCGTTCTCTGGAAGAACAACCCGATGAAGGCGATGTTCTGTTTCTCAAGGCCATCGCACTGACCCAGTTGAATCGCAAGGGTGAAGCCATCCTCATCCTCAAGAATCTGACCGAGCGTTTTCCGGAAATGGGTGCGCCCTATAATAACTTGGGTGCCCTCTACGCCGCTCAGGGACAACTCGATGATGCGCGCGCCATCCTGGAAAAAGGGGTGGCATCCCAACCCAACTACGCCATCGCCTTTGAAAATCTGGGCGATGTCTACCTCGCGCTGGCGCGTCGTTCCTACGCCCAGGCCTTGAAACTGAATCCCACGAATCGCACCTTGAAACTCAAGGCCGACAAACTTAACTGATGGAGTTCTCTATGGTCCGCCTCAAAACCAATTTTGGTGATATCGTTCTCACCCTCGATGTTGAAAAAGCTCCTAAAACCACGGATAACTTCCTGTCTTATGTGCACGATGGTTTTTATGACAATACTATCTTTCATCGGGTCATCGATGGCTTCATGATTCAGGGAGGAGGGTTTGCGCCGGGCATGAAGCAGAAGGAAACCCACGCCCCTATCGAAAACGAGGCGGCCAACGGTCTTTCCAACCTCTGTTATACCGTTGCCATGGCCCGCACCTCGGACCCACATTCGGCCACCGCCCAGTTCTTCATCAACGTCAAGGATAACCATTTCCTCGACCACACTGCCCCCAACCGCAATGGCTTCGGCTACTGCGTCTTTGCTCAGGTCACGGAGGGTCAGGACATCGTGGATCGCATCAAGGGGGTGCCCACTGGCAACCGTCTGGGACATAGCGACGTACCTCTGGAAGATGTCCTCATCGAACGTGCGGAGGTCATGTAACTCACCGTGTCCCATTCCCTTTTCATCGCAGACCTGCATCTCTCGCCGTCTTCACCCAAACTCTTCCAGAAGTTTCAGAACTTTCTGGAAGGGCCGGCACGCGAAGCCACGGCCTTGTATATCCTGGGCGACCTCTTTGAAACCTGGGTGGGCGATGACGATATCCCTTCGCCCTTCAACCAGAAAGTGGTGAGTGCCCTCGCGACCTTGACCCAGCAGGGGACTCAACTGTTCTACCTGCACGGAAACCGTGACTTCCTGCTCGGTAACAAGTTTGCCAAAGCCTGTGGCGCAACCCATCTGGCAGACCCCACCATCCTCATTCTGGAGGATGGGGTTCGCACCCTGCTCACCCACGGCGACCAGTTGTGCACGGAAGATGAAGCCTATCAGGCGTGGCGCAAACAGGTCCGTTCGGTGACTTGGCAGCGCAAAGTCATGACCCTGCCCATCGAAGAACGGTACAAGATTGCTCAGGAAGCCACCACCATGAGTACCCAGGCCAAAAAGAAAAAAACCTTGGCCATCATGGACGTAACCCTCCAGGCCGTAATCGAGTTATTGCGCAAAAATGATTACCCGCGTCTGATTCATGGTCATACCCACCGTCCTGCCCGCCACACTTACCGACTGGACGACAATACCTGCGAACGTTGGGTTCTCACTGACTGGAACAGTCGCAAGGGAGGGTACTTGAAGTGTGATGAAAACGGCTGTCAGGCCCTCCCTTTCTGAGTAGGAGTGTCAGGGTTTGAAGCGGTAACCCAGCCCACTTTCTGTCAGCAGGAAGTCAGGGCGGGCCGGGTCCCTTTCCAGTTTCTTGCGCAAGTTTCCCATGTATACCCGCAGGTAGTGAGCACTTTCCACATGGGTAGGACCCCAGACTTCGCGCAATAACTCGCGGTGGGTCAACACTTTTCCGGGATAAGCGAGCAGATAGGCTAACAAGCGGTATTCGATGGAAGTCAGGTGAATGCTCTCCCCTTCCTCGGTCATGACCAGGCGCTTGACCCTGTCCACCCGAATTTTCCCAAACCCGATCTCGGATTGTCCCGCTTCTCCAGATAAGCTGTGGCGCCGAAGTTGCGCGCGTACCCTTGCCAGTAATTCGCCGACGCCGAAGGGTTTGGTCAGATAATCGTCGGCGCCCGCATCCAGCGCGGCGATCTTGTCCTCTTCATTCGATCGTGCGGAGAGGATGATAACCGGTACCTGCGACCAACTGCGCAAATCCTGCAGCACTTCCACCCCCTCCCGGTCGGGCAGTCCCAGATCCAGAATCACCAGATCAGGTTTACGGGTCGCGGCTTCGATCAGGCCACGCTCGCCGGTCACCGCCTCGATAACCTGGCAACCTTCAGATTCCAGGGCTGCTCGCACGAAACGACGGATCTGCTTTTCGTCTTCCACCAAAATCACCACGGTCTCACTCATCCCTCGGCCTCCGGCGGTACGGAAAGGTCAGGAGGTGTGCCTAGGGGAAGGGAGAAGGTAAAACGGGAGCCCTGGGGAACTCCATGTTCTGCCCAAATCCGACCCTGGTGCGCGGTAATGATCGCCCGACAGATGGCGAGCCCAAGCCCCACACCCGACACCGCCGATTCGGCGCGACCTCGAGTAAACTTGTCGAACAAGGTATCCTCCGTTCCGACGGGAAAACCCTGCCCGTCGTCACAGACCGAAATATCCAGGGTCTGATCCGTACACTGGGCCCGGATGACAATATGGGCCTGAGGCTCCGTATATTTCCCGGCGTTCTCCAACAGATTGCATAATACACGTTCGATGAGGACGGCATCAAATTCGACGAAGGGCAAGTCTTCCGGCAATTCCACGCGTACCTCCCGTCCAGCCAATGCCCCCGTCGAGGCTTTGAGCGCACTGCCGATTACCTCTTCCACCAACTGCCATTCCCTTTTCAGTTTCACTTCGCCGGATTGCAGACGTGCCATATCCAGTAGATTGTTCACCAAGGCGCCCATACGCACGGCTTCATCATGAATCGCCTGGACAGTCTCCTGCTGAGGCACGGACAAAGATTCCAGGCCCAAGGTATCGGACAACCCCACCAGCGCCGTCAAAGGCGTCCGTAAATCATGAGACAGCACCGACAGTACCGAGTTGCGCAAGCGTTCCGACTCCATCTTCACCAAAGCTTCCTGAGCCACATCTACATAATGGATCCTTTCGATGGCAATGGCAGCCAGAGAGGCAAAGGTATCCAGCAAGCGACGTTGTTCCGGCACTTGTAACCAGTGACTCTGGCGGGGTTCGATGGCCAGCACCCCGCGCGTGCGCATGGGTGCCTTGAGAGGAAGGTAAAACACCGGGGAAGCTGCCAGAGTATCGGTTCCCAAACCAGCGGGTTCCCCATGATCGAAAGACCATTGTGCGATGCCGGTATCCACTGTCGTCAAGACCCCTTCGGCCTTCACCGGGTCTTGCAGATGATTCTCGTTATCCATCAAGAGTAACCCGGTTTTTGCCCCCAGAACATTGTCCGCAAAGCGCACGCAAACCTCTGCAATTTGTCCGGGCATCAGGGTGGCAGACAGATCCCGGGCCGCCTCGTACAGCGCCCGGGCTCGTCGTTCCCGATTCATGGCCACCCGGGCCTGATAACGCAGGTTGGCCATCAACTGGGCAATCACCAGGGCGACGCTCAGCATGACCATAAACGTAAGCAGGTATTGCACGTCACTCACTGCAAAGGAAAAGCGGGGGGGGACAAAAAAGAAATCAAAGAATGCCACGCTAAGAAAGGCCGCCAGCACCGCCGGTCCTCTTCCCAGGCGCAGCGCCACACCCATGACCACCAGCAGGAAGATCATGACGATGTTGGTCAGTTCGAGCCAGTGACGCAGGGGCGTCGCCAGGAACGTGACGAGCACGCACAGGGCCACACTTTTCGCATAGGAAGGCCAGCGCGAATACTCCTGGGTAAAGAACAGTGTCTGAGCCTTCCCGTCAGGCTCCCCCGGATTGCGCTGGTTACGGGCGACCTGAATGACATCCAGATCCGTAGCCAACCGTCCGATCCGTTCGGCAAAGGATCGACGCCATAGGTGACGTTCAAGGTCCCGCCCCACCACCACCTTGGTCAGGTTATGTTCCCGGGCATAGGCCACCGTCACCGCCGCCGCATCTTCTGCGGGCAGGGTGGCGGTTTCTGCCCCCAGATCCTTGGCCAACTTCAAGGTCTGGAGAATCTGTTCCCGGACTCTTTTAGGCAAACGCTGAAGCCGGGGTGTTTCCACATAAATTGCGTGCCACGTCACTTCCATTTGAGCGGCCAGGCGGGCCGCATTGCGAATCACCCGTTCGCTACCCGGCCCCGGTCCCACGCATACCAACAAGGATTCGCGCGTCTGCCAGATGGACTGCACCGCCTTGGTACGCCGATAGGCCCGCATCTCCCCATCTACACGGTCAGCAGTGCGCCGTAGAGACAGTTCGCGCAGGGCGATGAGATTCCCCTTGCGAAAGAAATTACGAATGGCACGCTCCGCCTGATGCGGCAGATAAATCTTTCCTTCCTTGAGGCGCTGGAGCAATTCTTCGGGGGGCAAATCCACCAACATGACTTCGTCGGCTTCATCGAAAACATGATCAGGCACCGTTTCCCACACCCGGACCCCGGTGATTCCCCCCACCACATCATTCAAACTTTCCAGATGCTGTACGTTCACCGTGGTAAAAACATGGATGCCCGCCCCCAGCAACTCGTCCACATCCTGCCAACGTTTGGAATGGAGACATCCCTGGGCATTGGTATGCGCCAGTTCATCCATCAGAATCAGGGTGGGATTGCGGGCCAGGGCACCTTCCAGATCGAATTCCTTGAGCAAGTGGTGACGGTATTCGACTTCCTTGAGGGGTAATGTTTCCAGATCCTTGAGCAGGGCCATGGTATCCGCCCGGCCATGGGTCTCCACAATGCCCACCACCACATCCACGCCCTGGGCTCGCTGTTGTTGGGCTGCCGATAACATGGCATAGGTCTTGCCCACCCCGGCGCAGGCACCGAAGAAAACTTTCAACTTGCCCCGTCTGGCCCGGTTCTCCTCGGCCTGAAGATTCCCCAGCAGGATGTCAGGATCGGGACGTTGTATTTCAGTCATGGCAGGTTTCCCAGGAGCGGTCACGGCGCATGGGTCAGTTCATCCAAGGCCAGATTGAGTTTCAACACATTGACCCGTGCTTCCCCCAGCACACCGAACTGACGCGCTTCGGTAAACCGGGACACCAAGGCCTGAACCTGATCGGTTTTCAAGCCCCGCGCCCGGGCCACCCGCGCGATCTGGAAGTCTGCAGCGGCCGGACTGATCTGGGGATCAAGTCCACTGGCAGAAGCCGTCACCAGATCCACCGGGACCGGCCGGGTATTTCCGGGATCGGCTACCCTGAGGGCTTGGACCCGCGCCTTGACGGCATCCATCAGAGCCGGGTTGGTCGGTCCCAGATTGGAACCGCTGGAGGCTAACCCATTATAGGGCATGGGACCGGTAGCCGAGGGTCTGCCCCAGAAATACCCAGGATCAGAGAAGGATTGACCGATCCACTCGGAACCCACCGGTCTGCCTTTCTTGAAAATCAAACTTCCGTTGGCCTGGCTTGGAAATATTGCCTGGGCCAACCCTGTCACCAACCAGGGATAGAGAAGACCGGTGATCACACTCAAAACCAGAAAACTGACCACGGCAGGACGCATTTCTTTCCACATGATGTGCATCTCCTTATGCCCAACCCAGGGCAGCCAATACCATATCAATCATCTTGATGCCGATAAATGGCACGATGATCCCCCCTGCTCCGTAGATCAGCAGGTTATTTCTCAACAACTGCGCCGCACCCACCGCACGGTATTTAACCCCTCTCAATGCCAGGGGAATGAGCGCCACGATCACCAGAGCATTGAAGATCACAGCAGACAGAATGGCACTGGCTGGCGTGGTCAGTCCCATCACGTTGAGGGCACCCAAGGCCGGATAGGTAGTCACGAAGGCCGCCGGAATGATGGCAAAATATTTGGCCACATCATTGGCGATGGAAAAGGTTGTCAGTGCCCCCCGTGTCATGAGCATCTGTTTGCCGGTTTCCACGATCTCGATCAGTTTGGTGGGGTTGGAATCCAGATCCACCATGTTACCGGCTTCCTTGGCCGCCTGCGTGCCCGTATTCATGGCCACGGCCACATCAGACTGAGCCAGGGCTGGAGCATCGTTAGTACCATCGCCGGTCATGGCCACCAACCGGCCCTCGGCCTGGTACTGGCGAATCAGGGCCAACTTGGCTTCCGGTGTCGCTTCCGCCAGAAAATCATCCACCCCTGCCTCTGCCGCAATGGCCGCTGCCGTCAGGCGGTTATCCCCGGTGATCATCACCGTTTTAATGCCCATGCGGCGCAACTCGGCAAACCGCTCCTTGATACCACCCTTGACGATATCCTTGAGTTCCACCACGCCCATCACCCGCGCCCCATCCACCACTACCAGCGGGGTACTGCCCCGCCGTGCCACTTCATCCACCTGTCGGGAGACGGCCTCGGGATAGGGGGAACCGAGCGCATCCAGATATTTTTTCACGGCATCTGCCGCACCCTTGCGCACCTGGCGGGAACCCAAGTTCACCCCGCTCATGCGGGTTTGCGCCGAAAAGGGAACGAAGCTGGCCCCCAAAGCGTGGATATCCCGCTCGCGCAGCCCAAATCGCTGTTTTGCCAAGACCACAATGGAGCGACCTTCTGGGGTTTCGTCCGCCAAAGAAGCCAGTTGGGCGACATCGGCCAGTTCGCTTTCTTTCACTCCTTGAGCCGGAATGAAAGTCGACGCCTGACGGTTACCCAGAGTGATCGTCCCGGTCTTGTCCAGAAGCAGGACGTCCACATCCCCTGCCGCCTCCACCGCCCGACCCGAAGTTGCAATGACATTCTTCTGCATCATGCGCCCCATGCCTGCCACCCCAATGGCCGACAATAACCCGCCAATGGTGGTGGGAATCAGGCACACCAACAAGGCCACCAACACGGTAATGGTGACGGGCTGCCCCACTTTGGCTACTTCGACGCTGTACATCGAAAAGGGCAATAAGGTAACCGTGGCCAACAAAAATATGAGGGTCATGGCCACCAACAGGATGGTGAGCGCAATTTCATTGGGGGTCTTCTGACGCTTGGCCCCCTCCACCATGGCAATCATGCGATCGAGGAAGCTTTCACCGGGATTGGAGGTCACCTGCACGATCAGCCAGTCCGACAATACCGTCGTTCCACCGGTGACCGCGTTGAAATCGCCCCCGGATTCCCGGATCACAGGCGCCGATTCCCCCGTAATGGCGCTTTCGTTCACCGATGCCACGCCTTCGATGACCTCACCATCGGCGGGCACCATATCCCCGGCTTCCACCAGGACCACATCCCCTCGACGCAGGTCACTGCTTGCCACCGAGAACCATGGGGAACCCTGGCTGGATTCCGTCATTTTTTTGGCCAGGATATCGCGCCGCGCATGACGCAGAGATGCCGCCTGTGCCTTGCTCCGCCCTTCGGCGACGGCTTCGGCAAAATTGGCGAAGAGCACGGTGAACCATAACCACAGGGTCACCGCCAGAATGAACCCGGCGGGTGCCTCGCCCTTCCCGCCCAACGCCTGAAGATACAGGACCGTGGTCAGTACGCTACCCACCCAGACCACGAACATCACCGGGTTCTTCATTTGTTGCACCGGTGACAGTTTGCGGAACGAATCCACACAGGCCACACGCAGCAAGTTTCGATCAAAAAAGGAAAAGGATTTCGTTTGGTCGTTCATCTTGATTCTCCTAGTGAGCCCCAACCATGGTCAAATGTTCCACGACGGGCCCCAGACCCAAGGCCGGAACGAAGGTCAATGCCCCCACCAGAAGCACCGTGCCCACCAACAACAGAACGAAGAGCGGGGTGTGGGTAGGAAGGGTACCGGCCCCCACGGGAATTCGTTTCTTGCCGGCCAGCGAGCCAGCCAGGGCCAGCACGGGCAGGATCAGCCAGAAACGCCCGAAGAACATGACCACCCCTAGAGCAAAATTGTAGAAAGGCGTGTTGGCAGACAGTCCAGCGAAGGCACTGCCGTTATTCCCTGCGGCTGAAGAGAAAGCGTAGAGAATTTCAGAGAATCCGTGCGCACCGGGGTTGGCCACCCCGCTCTTCCCGGCCTCCATCATCACTGCCACCGCCGTTCCAACCAGAATCAGCAGCGGCGGAATCAGAATGGTGAGGGATGCCATCTTGATGTCGAAGGCCTCGATCTTCTTGCCCAGATATTCGGGCGTCCGTCCGATCATCAAGCCCGCAATGAACACCGCAATCACGGCATAAATGAGCATGCCATAGAGACCGGAACCCACCCCCCCAAAAATCACTTCACCCAACTGGATGTTGGCCAGCGGCACCAACCCCCCCAGCGGGGTAAAGGAATCGTGCATGGAATTCACGGAACCACAGGAAGTGGAGGTGGTCACCGTGGCAAAGAGGGCCGAATTGACGATGCCGAAGCGCGTTTCCTTCCCCTCCATGTTCCCGCCGGACTGCGAGGCAGAAGCCTGCTGGTTGACCCCTAGGGAGGCAAAGGCTGGGTTGCCAGAGGTTTCCGCGTATTCCGCCACAGCCAGCATGAGGGTGAATACCAGGGTCATGGTGGCCAGGAGGGTCCAGCCCTGCCGGATATCCCCCACCATGGCCCCAAAGGTGTAACACAGCGCCGCAGGAATCAAAAGAATCGTCAACATTTCCAGAAAGTTAGTCAGGGGCGTAGGATTTTCATAGGGATGCGCCGAGTTGGCGTTGAAGAATCCCCCGCCATTGGTGCCCAATTCCTTGATGGCCTCCTGGGAAGCCACCGGACCCAGCGGAAGCGTTTGCTCCTGAGTGGTGGTTTTCACCGTTACCGGATTACCGGCAGCATCCTTGAGGGGATTTCCGGCCGCATCCAGCGAGGGGTTGTCGTAGGTAGTGGTCTCCACGGTCCGAACCACTGGATAGGGTGAAAAGTTTTGCACCACCCCCTGGCTCACCAGGATCAAGGCGAGCGCCAGAGACAAGGGCAACAGGATATAGAGGACGCTACGCGTCATGTCCACCCAGAAGTTGCCAATGGTCTCCACGGAATGTCGGGCAAATCCCCGGATCAGGGCAATCACCACGGCCATCCCGGTGGCTGCAGAAAAAAAGTTCTGCACAGCCAAAGCAAACATCTGCGTGAGATAACTCAGCGTGGATTCCCCTGCGTACCCTTGCCAGTTGGTATTGGATACAAAGCTGATGGCGGTGTTGAAGGAAGAATCCGGGCTCACGGCACCCAGACTTTGCGGATTCAAGGGCAGAAATCCTTGCAACCGCTGCAGGGCATACACGGTCAGTACCCCCAGCACACTAAACCATAGAACCCCCAGGGCATAACTCGTCCAGCGCATTTCCTGACTTGGATTCACCCCGCACATACGGTAGAAGAGATGCTCCAGTGGTGAAAGCCAGCGCATAAATGCTGGCAGATTCCCCTCGTAAACCCGGGCCATATACCCTCCCAAGGGTTTCACCAGCAAAAACAGCACGCCCAGTAGCAGGACGATTTGAAACAGTCCGTTAATAGTCATCAGAATAACTCCGGTTTAAGCAGGGCAATGACTAGGTAGATAAGCAAACCCACCACCACAGCCCCCGCGACGAAATAGATCCAAGTCATGCCGACCTCCGTAATTTTTCGCAGCCGTAGACCAACAATACCGACAGGCCAAAGACCGCCACAACGATCGCAAGATAGAACAGATCCATAGAGATTCTCCCAGTGAGTTCCAGTCGTACCCATTCTAGGAACCGGCAGATCAAAAAGGGGTAAAGGCTGACAGCGACGCTATAAAGATTTTATAAAGATGCGGGGGAGGGGCGCCGCAGAGTTCATGAACGGAGAGCCGGTCTGGAATTTTTGGACGGATGGCCGAAAATTATGGCCGATTTATGCTAAAATGGGAGGTTGAGTGTTCGGAACCTCTCCGTACTTGTTCAAGGTGGGACATCTTATACCACAAACCTCCTCGACTGATTGTCGAAGAGCCGTAGGGTGCAAGAGAATGCCTCAGGTTCGCCCTTGGGATAAACTTTCCTCTCGCCCCTCCTTACCTGTGGGCTACCCAACATCTCTTCTATTACTTTCAGCGGAATTCATCGATTCATGGCGCTCAAGTCCACCGTCTTCAAGGTCAATTTACAAATATCCAACATGGACCGGCCTTATTACGCCTCCCATACCTTGACGATCGCCCGTCACCCCTCCGAAACCGACGAACGCATGATGGTGCGCCTGCTGGCGTTTGCTCTCCATGCCCATGAACACTTGACCTTCGCCCGGGGGGGGGCCGCTGATCAGGAGGAACCTGACCTCTGGAAAAAAGACCTGACGGGAGCCATTGACGAATGGATCGACGTGGGCCTGCCCGATGAAAAACGCGTGCTCAAGGCATGCGGGCGTGCTCGACGGGTAATCATTTATGCCTATGGCGGCAGCGCCGTTCCGCTTTGGTGGGCGGGAATGAGTAGCCGTCTCCGGCGGTTGTCCAATCTGTCCGTCCTCAGTCTTCCTTTGTCCGACAGTCAGGCACTGGCTCACCTGGTTGAACGCACCATGGATCTCAATTGCCTGATTCAGGACGATGGAATCTTGCTGTCGAATTCGTCCGGAAGCGTTCCTGTTACAGTGACCCCTTTGAAGGGTTTTTCTTGAGATGAATATTTGGGTCGATGCAGATGCCTGCCCTGTGGTCATCAAAGATATTCTTTTCCGTGCCGCAGAACGTGCGAAAATCCTGACAACCTTCGTAGCCAATACCTTGTTGAGTACCCCGGCTTCGTCTTATATTTTGGCGCGCCAGGTGCCTCGCGGCTTTGACATGGCCGATAACGAAATCGTCCGGTCCCTGCACCCCGGTGATTTGGTCATCACAGCCGATATTCCCCTGGCTTCTGAAGTGCTGTCAAAAGGGGGGCATGCGCTCAATCCACGCGGCGAGGTTTACACCCTCGATACAATCGAAGCCCTACTGACGCTGCGCAATTTCATGGACCAATTACGCGGCAGTGGCGTACCTACCGGCGGCCCCCCACCCCTGTCTCACTCTGACCGAAAAGTGTTTGCCAACCAATTGGATAAGTTTCTGGCGCGTCAACCCAAGTCTTAAGTTCATGGGGTCAAAAACCCCATGAACATTCCTGTCAAACCCTTTGCGACAGCGTGAAGCAAAAGGGCTATAATCCGCTACCCTTTCCTTGCCACCCACCGTACTGGAGGCTCCATGAAGTTTCGTTTTCCCGTGGTCATCATCGATGAAGATTTTCGTTCGGAAAACACCAGCGGTCTTGGGGTGCGAGCGTTAGCAGACGCCATTCAAAAAGAAGGGTTTGAAGTATTGGGTGTGACCAGTTTTGGTGACATGGCCTCTTTTGCCCAGCAACAAAGCCGTGCTTCCACTTTCGTACTGTCCATCGATGACGAAGAATTTGGCGGAGGTTCTCCCAGCGAAATGGAGTCGGCACTGCGCCACCTGCGTGCCTTCGTCCAGGAAATTCGCTGGCGTAACGCCCATATCCCCATATTTCTCTATGGTGAAACGCGTACCTCCCGCCATATTCCTAACGATGTATTGAAGGAACTGCACGGTTTCATTCACCTCTTCGAGGACACTCCAGAGTTTGTGGCTCGCCACATCGCTCGGGAAGCACGGGTCTATCTGGATTCTCTCGCCCCACCCTTTTTCCGTGCCCTTACCCACTATGCCTCGGATGGTTCCTATTCCTGGCACTGTCCCGGACATTCAGGCGGGGTGGCTTTCCTGAAAAGCCCGGTAGGACAAATGTTCCACCAATTCTTTGGGGAAAACATGCTCCGCGCCGATGTCTGCAACGCAGTGGACGAACTGGGGCAACTGCTTGATCATACGGGCCCAGTGGCGGCTTCCGAGCGTAATGCCGCACGTATTTTCAATGCCGACCATCTGTTTTTTGTGACCAATGGCACGTCCACCTCCAACAAGATCGTGTGGCATTCCACCGTTGCGGCAGGCGATGTGGTTGTCGTAGATCGCAACTGTCATAAATCCATTCTTCACGCCATCATCATGACTGGGGCCATCCCCGTGTTTCTCATGCCCACGCGCAATCACTACGGCATCATCGGCCCCATTCCACTGGAGGAATTCAAACCCGAAAACATCCAACGCAAGATTGCGGCCAATCCCTTTGCCCAAAACAGTCCGGTTCAACCGCGTGTATTAACGCTGACCCAAAGTACCTACGATGGTATCCTCTACAACGTCGAAACTATCAAGAAGTTGCTGGATGGGGTCATCGACACCTTGCACTTCGACGAAGCCTGGCTACCGCATGCCTCCTTCAGCGATTTTTACAAGGATATGCATGCCATTGGCCGAGATCGCCCCATCTGTCATGAATCCATGGTCATGTCTACCCAGTCGACTCACAAGTTGCTGGCCGGTCTCAGCCAAGCCTCGCAAATCCTGGTACAGGACAGCGAAATGCGCAAACTGGACCGCGACTGCTTCAACGAAGCCTACCTCATGCACACGTCCACCAGCCCGCAATACGCCATCATTGCCTCCTGCGATGTCGCAGCCGCTATGATGGAATCTCCTGGAGGAACGGCATTACTGGAGGAATCCATCAGTGAAGCCCTCGACTTTCGTCGGGCCATGCGCAAGGTGGATGAGGAATGGGGCACCGATTGGTGGTTCAAGGTATGGGGTCCCGACTACCTGGCGGAAGAAGGTGGTGGGGAGCGTAGCGACTGGATGCTCAAACCCGGCGAACGTTGGCATGGCTTCGGCAATCTGGCTCCCGGCTTCAACATGCTGGACCCCATCAAGGCTACGGTTATCACACCCGGACTCGATGTGGATGGCGATTTTCACGACATCGGAATTCCCGCCGCCGTGGTCACAAAATATCTGGCCGAGCATGGAGTTGTCGTTGAAAAAACCGGGCTCTACTCTTTCTTCATCATGTTCACCATCGGTATCACCAAGGGACGCTGGAACACGCTGGTTACGGAATTGCAACAGTTCAAAGATGACTATGACAAGAACCAGCCTCTTTGGCGCATCTTGCCTGAGTTTGTCGCCAAGTACCCCCGTTACGAAAATTGGGGCCTGCGCCAACTATCTGACCAAATTCATGAAGTCTATCGGGCCAATGATGTGGCGCGCCTCACCACAGAAATGTACCTGTCCGACATGGTCCCGGCCATGAAGCCCGCCGATGCCTTTGCACGCATGGCTCACCGTGAGACCGAGCGCGTGGGAATCGATGACCTGGAAGGACGAATCACTTCGGTGCTTCTCACTCCTTACCCCCCCGGCATTCCGCTCCTGATTCCCGGAGAGTGCTTCAATGCCACCATTGTGCGTTACCTGCAATTTGCCCGTTCCTTCAATCAACGTTTTCCCGGCTTTGAAACAGACATTCATGGCCTTTCCAAAACCGGCAGCAATGGAGAATCCAAGTTTTATGTGGATTGCGTCAGACTCTAAAACCCGGTAGAATGACCGTCCTTTATCGAGATACCGTGAAGGTTCAATCATCTGGTTTGGGTCAACCCATTCAAGGTTTCATGAGCCGTAACGATTCAGAAAGGGCGGTTAGCTCAGGGGTAGAGCACTGCCTTCACACGGCAGGGGCCACTGGTTCGATCCCAGTACCGCCCACCATAAAATCACATACAAATCAATAAGTTAAAATAACATAATTCTTGACGTTTTTCCCATAAGTTGTGTTTTTTGAAGTTTCAAGCCTCTCACTGTCCCCGTTTTGTCCCCGTTTTTCTCATTTCGTCTCACCCAAACTCATTCTGATTGTCCCAAAATTGTCCCCATCCATCAGAACAATAGAAACCACTCCCTTGATTGCTCCCAAGTGACTTTAGATCACTTCCAACAATGCTTCTCTGAATACCTGAAAACTTCGTGATCGATTAAGGTGCGGATCGATTCGTTCACCAAGAATCCGAGCCACTTCGATTTTTCTTAAACCATTTTTAAAGTAACCGGATTTTTTCAATACCCGCTCGAACGCCTCCCAAGTCCCTCCAGGAATGGAATCTGGATCGCGAAATCCTTCCTTTCTGATGATAGTTGCATTTGTCCTTGGATATGCCTCACGCACTGCCTCCCAATCACCGAAATACCACGCCTCCAATTCTTCAATGGCAATACGGTTCACAACTTTCCAGTGCCCATTATTTTGGTTTGATCGGGTACTCAGCCCTGCTTCTTCAGCCACTTTTTCCATTTTTTGCTTCAAAACAGAACAATCATCGTCGTCACGATCCACAATGACCGCGATGAGTGATGTTTCCGGAAGCCATCCTGCGTACCCCCTTAAGCGGCTCGGCAATTTACAGAGTAGATCATCTTTACATTGATATGAATAGATACTAAAACTCACATGAACCGGTAGCATTCTTGGGAGCAATGACTGCAAAAATGCTTCCATGGAAGGTTCTTCCACCAAGATTTCCAGATGGTCAACAGTCATGCTTTTCCCCGTTTGCGAAGTGATGGACCTCCTTGATTGACCATGGGATCACCTATGCCAAAGCGTCCTTCAAGCCACAGATGTCCTAACGATGCCCCCTCTGAGATGAATTCGGATATCCCCTGAATATCAGAGGCGCGAACAATCTGGGTATAACCATGATCATCCCGATATAGGATGCGCACTTCATTAGGACGGAGTGCATTAACAAAAAAGGGAGAGTGAGTTGTGATCAGCAGTTGTCCTCGCTCTGAAGCCGCACGACATTCTTCTGCCAACTCGGGTAGCAGGCGGGGATGAAGAAAATTCTCCGGTTCTTCGATTCCGATGAACGAGGATGGCGATGGGTTGTAAAGCATCACAAGGTAGGCCAGCATTTTGAGGGTGCCATCGGAAGCGAAGCGTGCCAGAACCGGATGTTCGAACGGCGTATCCTTGATCTGCAAAAGTAAGCGCCCATCCGGCATCGCTTCTGCAAGTACCCGTTCGATACGCGGCACTCGCGAGCGCAATACCTTAAAGATATGCTCTAGCCTGTCTGGATATTGCTCGGCAAGAAATTGAATGACATTGGCAACATTATGGCCAGTCCTGGATAACTTTTCCTGTGGACCTGCCTCCGGCTGACTTCTTGTTTCATCGACAGAAAGGTAGGAAACATACCATCCCGTGATGAAATCCCTTAGCGCCGCCACTCTGGGATGATCAGCAAACTGTCCCAACGCATTCACTGCTACTAAATCTGGTGACTTTAGAGGAATTTCAATTCGTGTATCCTGTTCGTCCGGCAGTTCTCCGCTAATGGCGCGACCTAAACCTTCCTTGTAATCTAGAAAGCGGAATGGCTTGCCACGCTTTCCACGACGCCACTGCAACCACTCTTCGACCACAATCGGGACGCCTTTCCGTTCATCTACCGCCAGATGATAAGTGATCACTGGAAAACCTGGCTCCCTATACTTGATTTCAATCACCACGGGACCCTCACAACCCCGAGTCTTCAATTCCTTGGAGCGACCCCGACGATCCCAGGCTCTGCGCAAGCCAAGTTCGAAACACTCCGACAAAAATGCAAATACATCAAAAACCGTGGATTTGCCGCTGCCATTTGGACCGAGCAAAACCGTCATCGGAGTTATCTCTTTCAACTCGACCTGCTTGAGGGCTCTATAATTTTCAACGCGCAAATATGTGATTCTTGCAGGCTGCACTTCTTTTTCATGTTTCATGGGGCAATCCCTTACATAAAAGTCATGCTGTTCAACATTACACTTTAAAAATCCATTTCCTCACGCATCAATTCCAAAAATTGCTGGCAGTCCATTGACAATCTTCACGGTCTCCAGACTGACAGTGATGACCCTCTGGACCAACTCAAGGGGGTAACGCGGGTTCTTCATGGTTTCCACCGCCCAGTCATTGGCATCCGACACGATCCCGCTGTCCTTGTCGGTTTTGATGCACTGGCGCTCCACCACCCAGTCCAGCGCAGGCTTCCCGTTCACGATGTACTCGTAGGCTTCCAGGGGAATCTCTGAAATCGTAATCCGGTCATTGTAGTGGATCGTGGTCAGGTCTTTTTCCTT
>NZ_JPOQ01000003.1 GCF_000735045.1 Ferrovum myxofaciens | reverse complement strand
TGAGCAACACGCACCACCCATCCCATATTGAAACAATGTGGGCGGCTCAGAAACCTGTGCTGCTGCAAACGGGGTGGCTGCGTTCCGAACCTGCGAAGATAGAGCCTTCGGGCAAAATCACGGTGGCAACACCGTTAGAGCAGGTCGTTTGTGATAGAGGGTTTTCCATCGGTCATGGCCTGGATGCTGTAGCGGCGACGCGAGAGCCAGGAGACCCCGGTGGGTTCGCCCTTAGAACCCCCTGCCTTTAGGCATGGGGAGGTTTAGCGCAGGAAAGGTACAATGGGCGTAGGCAGCAATGTGATGATGAATCAGGATGATGAGAAGTCCATGAAAGTACTCATGGTGGATGATCATGCGCTTTTCCGGGATGGATTACGCTTGTTACTGTGCTCAACCCATCCCGATGCGCAATTGCTTGAAGCAAGCACCCTTGCGGGCGCACTGTCCCTGCTACTGGAACACGCTAATTTAACGATGTGTTTCCTTGACCTAGATCTCAAACAGGAACGTGGACTCCCCGTTTTGAAAAAGATCAAACTTGAATCCCCTAACCTGCCTGTGGTTATCGTTTCAGGGTCGGAGGACTCCTCCACGGTGCGCGCCTGCATGCAAGCCGGTGCCATGAGTTACATTCCCAAGAGCCTGACCTCCGAAAAATTTCTTTATGCCCTGCAGCGCGTCCTGAAGGGAGAGATCTTTCTGCCCCATGAAGAAGAGAATGATGTGGAACCATCCGCGCCCTCCGGCATACCCAATCTGACCCCCCGTCAACGGGAAGTTCTGTACGCCCTCAGTCGTGGTTTTTCCACAAAATCCATCGCCAGGGAACTGTCCCTCTCCGAGTATACGGTCAAGGATCATATCTCCGACCTGTTTCGGATTCTTGGCGCAAACAATCGAGTCGAGGCCGTCACCAAAGCCAGTCTTTTCTACTTGCGCCCGCGCTAAATGCATACGGTGTCCCATTGGCTGTCATCCTGCTTCGAGCCAAATCATGAACATTTGACAGATCGATCCCACCCGTCCTCGCTCAAGCACGAAATGACACGGGAGGTTGTGACCCTTCATGCGAGGGTGCTCCTGCACATGCCCCTCGTTCAGTTATTTTTCGTTGGTGGATTGGGCTGGATCGTCTACCCCACTGTTCCTCTCCAAACCTTTCTGTTATGGAGTGCTCTGACACTGGGTTTGGAACTGCTCCGCGCTACCTTTGCCTGGTGGGTGTTGCCGCGCGTCGAAAAATTGAGGCCAAACCGGCTCCATGCCGTATTCATGGCCCTGGATGCTCTGGCGGGAGCCAGTGTCGGCCTCTCCGCCGTTCTCTTCCTGCCCCATCTTTCCTTTGTCTCCCAGGCGCTGATCGAGATCATCCTGTTTTCCATTGCCGCCGCCGGAGTCTCTGTGGCCGTTTCATCCAGATATATGACGGCGGCGTATTCGTTCCTGGTATTATTGGGCGCAACCCTGCCGTGGACAGTATTGCATCCTGACAAACATTGGGCCGTTCTGGGTCTGACTCTCATCTATTGGTTGTTTCTGATCCGAGTAGCGGGCGAAAGTGAACAACTGCTCTATCGATCTGTCCTGATCCGGCAAGAACGTGATCGTATCATTGCAACCGTCAGCCATGATCTGCGCCAGCCCCTGCACGCGTTATCTCTTTACGGTGCCGTACTGGTCTCCCATCCATCAGACCGGACACTCCAGGAAACCCGAAGAAATATCGACCACATTGTCCGGGATTTGGAAAAAATGCTGACGGACCTGCTGGATCTGTCAAAAATCTCTGAGGGAAATTACCCGACGCAACAGAACCTGTTTTCATTGGACACCATGGTTGCTGACATCTGCGCCGAATTTCATTCAGCCGCCTCTGCCAAAGGTTTGGAAATTCGACGAACCCTGGCCCCTGTCAAAATTTCCGGGGATAAAGTGGCGGTGGCACGAATCACGCGCAACTTGATCGACAATGCCATCAAGTTCACCGAACAGGGAGAGATTCATGTGACGACTTCACTGATGCAGGAAGGGGACGCCCTGCTCGACGTCACGGATACCGGGAAGGGCATCAGCGACACAGAACAGGAACTTATTTTCAGGGAATTCTATCAGGTCACGCCTTCCGAAGGCGACCAGAGCCAGGGAGCGGGTCTGGGGCTGTCCATCGTCCGCCGTCTGGCAAAACTCATGGGTGCCCGAATACTTGTCAAATCCGTCCTCGGACAGGGTTCCAGTTTTCAGGTTTGGTTCCCACCCCCAAACGGAAACCTACAGTGAAAATTTCAGCGTGACGGGTGCAACCCAATCGCTCCGCTGTTGGAAACGATTTCCGGAGATGGGCCAACCTGGGTTGCCTCCCTGCTTCAAGCCGCCTATAAAAGGAAGGCTAAGTGCATTTTGAACTTGAAACAATAACGATTTTTCTGACCTCTTATCGTCCTCTTGCTTTTTATCGTATATTTCTATAATATACAAATATGATTGATCTGACCAAAATATCCAGTTTTGACTGGGATGAAGGGAACACCCGTAAAAACGAAAAACACGGTGTTTCAATGGCGGAAGCGGAGCAAATATTTTTCAATGAACCACTTTTTCTGCTTGCTGATATAAAACACAGTCAAGGCGAGTCACGTTTTCACGCATTAGGCAAGACAGACGAGGGGCGTACATTGCATATTACTTTCACACTACGTAATGCCAGTGAGAAAATTCGGGTGATTTCAGCCAGAGATATGCACAAGAAGGAGCGCATGATTTATGAACAAGCAACTTAAACCGATTCCGAAATTTTCTAATGAGGCAGAAGAGCAAGTCTTTTGGAGTAAAGAGGATTCAACGGATTATCTGGATTGGACGAAGGCTCAAAAGGTTGTACTGCCTAATTTGAAGCCTACAACAAAAACAATTTCGCTGCGACTACCCCAACATCTTCTGGATTCCATTAAAGCTGCTGCGAATTCTCGCGATGTGCCGTATCAGTCGCTTATCAAGGTGTGGCTACAAGAGAAGTTGCACAGCCACTAATGTATTCGGTGAAGTACGACCGCCACAGCAGAACTATATGCGCTGGTCTATGCCGCTCTACGTCGAAAAGGCCACCCCATTCCCACCAATGACCTGTGGATTGCGGTCAGTAGCATGGGGCACGGTGCCGCGACATCTTCCCTGACACCGGGGGGTATGATTAACTATCATATGACAGAAGGCCGCTGATCATGACAATCATAGTGAAATCAACTCAAAAACATCTGGAAGGATTTACTCAATGGAAAACAAGATTGGTCAAGGCAAATCCTGGTGCACGCATCAAGATTGTTCGTGAGGGTGCCCATCCTGCTGTGTTAGTTACGGCCAGCGAACACTTCGGTATCCCACGTAACTTGTTTGCACGATTGCTCGGCATTTCTCCGGCAACGTCTGAACGCAAAATCAAGGCGGGCATTCTGTTGGGACAAACCGAAACGGAACGTCTCGAGCGCATCGCCCTGATCGAAAATGAAGCTGAGCGTGTGTTTGGTACGCCCAATATGGCGCGCGACTGGCTCACTAAAAATAATACCGCATTGGGTGCCACACCACTGTCCATGATGGACACGGAAACCGGGGCTGGAGAGGTACGGAAAGTATTGTCTTCCATTGCCTATGGTGGTGCGGCCTAATGCGGGCTTGGAGAATTGCCAAGCGCGCTTTTGCCCTTGACCGCCAAGGTACGGGGGCCCATTTATCCGGAGGGCGATGGAATTCGCCTGGGGTTGCTGCCGTGTACGCAGGACTAACACCAGAGATCGCTGCGATGGAAAAACTGGTTCATACCGGAGAAATCTTGCCTCAGGATTTGGTTCTGGTCATGCTCGACCTTCCCGATGATGAACCGTACCAACACTATGCGCTCAAAGACCTGCCTGTTGGTTGGGATGCCCTGCCAAGTTCAACGCGCGCAATGGCGATGGGCGACCAGTTTTTGCTTACAGCGACGCATCTGGGGTTAATCGTGCCATGAAGTCTCCCACCGCTAAAGACCTAAAGGTCTTGTGACGGTGGGAGGCTTCATAACAGAACGACCCAATCCAAACTCATAAACACGCGCCCATTGGCATCTTTTTAGGTTTGTTTACCCCCCCAATTGGAGGGATTGTCGCCCTCAAGATCCATCGTTAACATGAATCCATCTTGCATCAAGGTACTTTCTGACAGGTGCTTCTATGGAACCAGTGGCAGGTTCGTTCAAAACTGCTCAGGCACATGGATTTTCGATAGGTTGAGAATTATCAGACAAAAGGGAGTGGAAAATGATTAAAACCGCACATAATACCGAAACAACCCTAACCGAAAGAGTGGTTGCAGCCGAAAAAATGAAGTCGGAACGGATATTGAGCAAGTTTCTGGTTTTAGTGGCAGGGGTTTCCCTGTCAGCGTGGTCAGTGACCGGTGAAGCATCAACCATTACCGACAATTTATATTTTTCAACTGGAGGCAGTAACAATACAACCGGAAACATTGGTGAAGTAACTGCAACCTATTCCAGTTCTGGTTTCACGCTAGGGACCATCGCCCCCATCGCCGCCACCGGGGCTTTTACCTTTGCTGGCGGCATTGTGGTGAACCCCACCAACGGACAGTTGCTGGTGGGAGGAGGACAATCGGGAGGAGGCTTTTTTCCATCCCCTATTTATCAAGTAAATCCGACAACTGGGAACATTACGACTGCCACCGGACCTGGTATTGTTGATAATGTCAATCTAGCCATTGGACCCAATAACAAAGTTTGGGCCACCGGAGGACAATTTGGCAGCACCGGTCCGTTGGCCTCTTTCCCGATCAACCCCTTCGGTAGATCGGGTACTGCCTTAACACTGAGCGGTAGCGATACGGCCATCTCGGGCCTTGCCTTCGATCCCAAAAACAATACGATGTACTATACATCCGGTGGATTTTATTACGGTTCCAGTGGCACCAGAAACTTCGGCACCCTCAACATCACAACTGGAAAAACAACGGCCCTCCTCACGAATCAGCATGGATTGAACACCATCGCCTATGACCCGTTTACAGGCGACCTGATAACGGTGGGCAGTAACTATATCAATCAGATCAACCCCACAACAGGGGGTCTCATTTCGCAAAAAAATCTAGACTTTGTTCTGGGTAATAATGGGGGTTACGGCCTTGAAAATGTCGCGTTGACCGGAACCGGACAACTGTTTGCCTCATCAGGTGGCAGCAATGGCGGGCAACTGTTCTTCATGGATTATGCCAATACCGGATTGGTAGGTGCCAACGGTAACTTTATGGCCTCGCCCCATCTGGCGAATGATCTTTATGGCATAGCCTTGGCCAGCCAGACCCTTCCGCCAAACGGGGGTCCCTCCGCCGTTCCAGAACCTTCCACTGTCCTCCTGTTCTTGACCGGACTTGCCGGAATCGGTTTGTTCGGTTTCACGCAACGCCGGTCCGTATCCTACGTCTAGATCCTATTTGCGTACCCTCCCCTTCATTGATGCATGGAGGGGGGCTAGACAGGTAAAATCTATGCTAGAATTGCAGGTCCGTTATCTGGGTGTGTGGTATGGTCTTCTATTCGCTGAAATGTGCTTTGGGTCATGATTTTGAAGGCTGGTTTGCTTCTGAAGAAAGTTTTTCAGCCCAGCGTGCGCGTGGGTATGTCACCTGCCCCTACTGTCAGTCCCACCAGATAAGTGCCACCCCCCAGGCTCCTGAACCTCAGGTGACGGCATGCGATCCGTTGGAAGAAAGCGGCCAGCAGGCCGGCTCTCAAGAACCCGCCGCCCCCTTGGACGAAATCCTGTCACACCTAACCTCTCCCTTTTCAGCCCAGACCTCCCCAGCCGTCTTGGTGGCCACCATTCAGGCACTCACCATTTTTCAACTGAAATTGATCCAATCCGTCCTGACCAATATGAATGCTTCCCTTTCTGAAGAAGAAAAATCCATGGTCGCCAGAAGTCCCACCATCGTGGTTTTTGAGAACGCTTCTCCCGTCTCGGCAGAAGAGGGAGAGGTGACGGGCCCGGATGAAAGCATCACGGGCACCGTGCACTGATTAATTCCAGAATGGATCGATGGTATTGAATTTCACCCATTGAGGGCCAAGCCGACTGATCCGCTGCACGGATTCGCAGGCCATCCATCCCTTGACAAGGCAGAAAGCACCGGGGTCAACATTTGGCAATTCTTCCAGCAGATGGTTTGTCGTAGCGGCATCGTTGACCGCGCCCAACGCATCCTGGAGCCCGCTCATTGCAGACAGGAAAGCGCGTACCGCACGCGCGGAGTAAAGTGGCGAGAAAAATTCGGCGGCATAACGCAATTTTTTCCCGTCGATGCGAAGGGCGTGCAATTTCTTTGCATCAAGGGTGGTGACCCTTCTTCCGCTCTTTTCGAAATTGCGGTAGCATTTTTCCAGTATCAGATCTGCAAAGTCGCCAACCGGTGAAGCGTCCTTTTGCGGCCATGTATCGCTGCTCAAAACCGCTCCGAGTTTGAGCAGCAGGACCTTAAATCGCTGGGACTCGGTGGCCGTGACGGCTCTTTCCCGATTTTTCCTGCGCAGAATTTCGCTTGCCTGCATCAGTTTCGTGAAATCATATTTTGACGAAAGGGCGTTCACCACGGGAGGGAGAATTTCGAGAACGAAAACATCCCAGTTTCTTGCCGGTCCGAGTTCCCCGGACAACCATCTCAATTCCCGAATGATGTCGGAAAAGATAGTATTGCCGAAAGCATGAGAAAAAACGCTGAATGCCGAACGCATGCGTCTGATCCCTACCCGCATCTGACGCAGGTATTCGCAATCTTCTTCGCCGTCCAGGAACCCCACGGTATTGTCCTGCAATTGCTGCAGGCAGTTCTTCACGATTTCCCTGCAGGCTGTCGCGACATCCATCTTTTTGTTCAGATCGATCATCGTCACCTTTTTCACGGAACCAAACCTCCCCATGCCCTCCCAGTAAAAGCGCATAACCGCGTTCCGAAAACTTTGAGGGGTCACCGGATTTCACCATATAGGGTATCACTGCCCAGCACCCTTCTGCCATGACGTACTATTTGCCCAAGCAACGGCTCAGAAACCACGGATAAGTCGATCAAATCTATAATGCACGAACACTTCCTGAAGTTGCGCAACCATGGCATGCATGGATTGCGATGTCGCGTCTCCTGCTGTCAACTCACAATAGTGCACTGATCAATTTTCAGAACCCAGGGTGTACTGGGACCAGTCGATTTTATCAGGCCGGGAACTCAACCGCGCCGGTGGGTTTTTGCTGGCCTTCTGCCAGGACAGGGGCGGCTGGTATTGCCGACACCAGTCCGCCACCTGAGGTGCCGGCATGGGTCGGGCAATGCCAAATCCCTGGGCCTGAGTACATCCAAGGAAGATCAAGGCCAATCCCTGTTCTTCTGTTTCCACTCCCTCTGCAATGGCTTCCTTACGAAATACCTCAGCCAGGTTGATCACCACCTCCACGATCGCAAAATCCTCCCGATCGGTCAGCATGTCCTGGACAAAACTCTGATCTATCTTGATCACGCTCACGGGCAGGCGCCGAAGGTAATCCAGTGAAGCATACCCCGTTCCAAAATCATCGATGGCAAAACTCACCCCGTGCTGACGGCAGGCTTCCATGGCCTGGGTGACCTGGGGAATATCCCATAATGCCACGGACTCCAGGACTTCGAGTTCAAAATCAGGGACCAGGTCGGTGGGATATCGTTGCATCATCCGACCAATGAATTCAGAAAATCCAGGGGTATGCAAATGACGGGCAGGCAGATTGACACTGACCCCGAAATCCAATCCGAGGGCCTTCCAATCTTCCCGTTGTTTGAAAGCGGTTTCAATGACCCACTCGGAAATACGCGTTTCAACGTCTGTGTTTTCTATCATGGGCAAAAATTCCCGGGGCAACAGCACGCCCTGCTGCGGATGATTCCAGCGAATCAGTGCTTCTACACCCAGAACCTGCCCAGTACCGAGATGGACCTTGGGTTGATAGTACAATTCAAGTTCATTGCTCTCCAGAGCCTGCTCTATGCGGGTTCTTCCCTCTGTGCGCAAATGTGCGTTACGCTCGTCCACCACATCGAAGAAGTGAAAACAGTTACGACCTTTCCCTTTGGCCCGATACATGGCCTGATCGGCATGACGTAAAAGAGTTTCGGCATCCACCTCATCATCCGGGTAAACCGTCACCCCCAAACTTGAAGACACCACCACCTCCTGATCCCCAAAGGTATGGGGCAAGGCAATGGCGGTCATGATCCGTTGCAGGGTGACGATCAATTCCTGCTCGCTGCTGACCTCGGACAGCACCACCACAAATTCGTCACCGCCCAACCGCGCCACGGTATCCGTGGCGCGCAGGGTAGCAGTCATGCGCTGGGCCACTGCCATCAGTACCTGATCTCCCTTATCATGACCAAACCGGTCATTAATGGGTTTGAATCCATCCAGATCAATGAAACAGAGAGCCATTTTTTTATCGAAACGGCGTGCATCGGCTAAAGCCATGGTCAACCGATCATTGAGCAGGGCACGATTGGGCAGTCCGGTAAGAACATCGTGCAGCGCAATCATTTCCAATTCGTTTTGTTGCTCTTTGAGAACCGTGATATCGGAAGACACGCAGACAATACTGAGAATCGTATCATCTTCATTGCGCACCACCGACAAAGTGAGTTTATCTGGATAAATTTCGCCGTTCTTGCGCCGATTCCAGATTTCTCCAGACCAATGACCCTGCTCCAGAACCGTGGTCCATAAATTGGAAAAGAAATCCGGATCGTGACGTCCGGACTGCAGAAACCCGGGGTTTCGTCCCAGCACTTCCTCACGACTGTACCCAGTAGTTCGCGTAAAGGCCGGGTTGGTCTCGATGATATGCCCCTCGGGGTCAGTAATAAAGATGCTTTCATCCGCATGCAGGAATACCTGTGAAACCAGACGAATGTAATCATCGGATAACTTGCGTTCGGTCACATCATTGATGATGGCCACAAAGTGGGTCAATACCCCTTCTTTGTCATGGACGGGTGCAATCTGGAAACGATTCCAGAACATGCGGCCATCCTTGTGGTAATTACGTACCGTAGCCTTGACGGGAACGCCGCTCATCAAGGCCATGCGCACGGCTATCAACTCCGGTTGAGCGCGATCCTCCCGTTGGAGAAAGCGACAGTTATGCCCGATGGCCTCCACCGAGGAATAGCCCGTAATCCGCTCAAAAGCAGGGTTGACATACACCAGGGGGAAATCGGGCAAGGTAGCATCGGCAATGGCAATGGCATTGACGCTATTGTTCAGGGCACCGGCTTGAAGCCGAATCAGGGATTCGGATTGCTTGCGCACCGAAATGTCACGGGAGGAGCAGAACAACAAACCCTCTCCCTCCACCTGAAACCCCCGCGCATGCACTTCCACATCGATGAACTGACCATTCTTGCGTCGATACTGACTTTCGAAAGTCTGGTCATTCGTTTCCCGCAAGGAACCCATGCGCTCTTCAAAAACTCCGGGCGGAAAGGAGGGATCCCAGAAAGAAATGTGTTTACCCAACAACTCGCTACGTTCGTAACCCAAAGAAACACAAAAGGAGTCACTCATGGTCACCAAATTGCCTCTGGCATCCAGAACATGGAGACCATCACTGGCAATTTTCAGGATGATCTCATGCATACGTTTTTCCCGCGCCAGAGCCCAGTCTTCCTGGGCAGTCACTGCTTCAGGGGATGCGTCGACGACGCTTTTGCTCATGGTGTCTGTGGAGCCTTGGTTTTCAATTGATACTGGGCGAGGGTCGCCTGATTACAGTTATAGGTATTTTTACCGGATTTTTGGCATTCAGAAAGATCGGAAACAATCTCATCGGGATGATCCAGGTAATACTCCTTGGTCTTGGTACCCTCGCACGCCGTCAACAACAGAAGGGCGAGTACCCCCCCACATAACACGATTTTCATGGGCAAACTTCCTCGGTGATGACACAACTGCCATGGTACTCGATTCAAGCCCTGCTGTGCGCAGGAAGCCCCCTTAAACGATCATGCCCGCCGCTACCGTGTCATGGGTCAACGCATCGATGAGGATGAAACTGCCCGTCGTGCGATTGTCTTCATAACGGTCGAAAGCCAGGGGCTGTTGAACCTTGAACCCCATACGCACCAGGTCGTTCATGCCTGCCTGTGCCGGAGAGGGAATCAATTGAGAGGTCTGAATATCCAGACGAGCGCTGAGGGTGTCTATCTTGCCTTGTATGCAACGGGTGGTTTGCTGGATCAAAAGACGGCGTGCCGGATCGTAAGGCGTCTGGGAAAACCAGCACACCAGGGCTTCGAAGTTTTTATCGATTTTGGGGGGATGCGCAACACTGGCAATCATATCCCCGCGCGACATGTCGATCTGATCGGCCAGCACCAGGGTAACCGACTGCCCTGCCCGCGCCTGGGAAATTCGTCCTCCATAGGTCTCGATGGCAGAAATACGACTCCTTCGACCTGCAGGCAGAAGAATGACCTCATCTCCCACCGCCACCGTGCCACTTTCCACCCGTCCCTGCGCACCGCGACGTTCTTCACCATTTTCTTCAGAAAGTCTCGCAACTAACTGAATTGGAAACCTGAAACTTGAGTTCAAAGCCTCTTCGTCCAGCGCCACCGTCTCCAGCAATTCAAGCAATGTTGGACCGGTATACCAAGGCATGCACTCCCCATGGAGCACTACGCCATCGCCATTCAAGGCACTCAAGGGGATGAAAACGATATCCCGAAAAGCCAGAGGTTCTGCAAAAGTCAGAAACTCCTGCTTTACCCGTTCAAAAGCCTCTTGTCCATACGCCACCAGATCCATCTTGTTGACGGCAATCACCACCTTGCGAATCCCCAGCAAGCGTACGATCTGTGCATGCCGACGGGTTTGTTCCACCACGCCCTTGCGTGCATCCAGCAATAGAATCGCCAAATCCGCCGTGCTTGCCCCCGTCACCATGTTGCGCGTGTACTGGGCATGACCTGGGGTATCTGCAATGATGAAACGGCGCACTGGCGTACTGAAGTAGCGATACGCCACATCGATGGTAATCCCTTGCTCTCGCTCGGCCTGCAGTCCATCGGTAAGCAGGGATAAATCCACTTGGGACTGACCGCGGCGCGTGGAAGTGGCTTCGATGGCGGCCCATTGATCCGCCAGTACAGACCGGCTGTCGAGTAACAAACGTCCGATCAGGGTACTTTTTCCATCATCCACAGAACCGCAGGTGATGAACCGCAAAATCTCTTGACAGTTCTTCAGTTTATTTTCCATATCACGGATTCCAAATATTTTTTCTTCAGAAATAACCTTGTTTCTTACGCAGTTCCATGGAGGCTTCGGAGGTTTGATCGTCGGTACGAGTCGCACCTCGTTCGGTCAGGGTACTGGTGGCTGTCTCGCGCAAGATGTCCGCCAGGGTCCGGGCCTCGGAAGGGACTGGACAGGTGCAGGTCATATCCCCCACCGTACGAAAACGTACCCAGCGCTCTTCCACCTGTTCTCCCGCTCTGGGGGGAGTCAGGGGGGTGACGGGAATCCACTGATCCCCGCGCGCCACGACTTCCCGGCGATGGGCAAAGTAGAGGGAGGGCAGATCCAATCCTTCGCGGGCAATGTACTCCCAGACATCGGCCTCGGTCCAGTTGCTGATGGGAAAAACCCGCATGTTTTCGCCGGGGTGGACATGGGCATTGTAAAGGTCCCATAACTCGGGCCGCTGGTTTTTTGGGTCCCAGCCCCCGAATTCATCGCGAAAGGAAAAAATTCTTTCCTTGGCACGGGCCTTTTCCTCATCCCGACGGGCTCCACCCAGACAGGCATCGAATCCGAACTCATGAATGGCATCCACTAACGTCACTGCCTGCAAGGCATTTCGGCTGTCTGACTCGAGACGAACCCGGGCGCGGCCCTGACGAATGGACTCTTCCACCGAGCGTACGATCAGGTTCACCCCCAGATCTTTGACCACTTGATCGCGAAACTCGATGACCTCCGGAAAATTATGCCCGGTATCCACATGCATCAGTGGAAAAGGAAGGCGCTGTGGGTAAAAAGCCTTCCGTGCCAAATGCAGGACCACCATGGAATCCTTGCCGCCCGAGAAGAGCAGGACCGGGCGGGTGCATTGGGCTACCACTTCACGCAGGATGTGAATGGCTTCCGACTCCAGTCGGTCGAGATGATCCCAGGGAGCCCAGGCGCCAGCGCCGGACGAGGTGAGGGAAGTGAGTGTCGCTGCTTGGGTTGACTTCATGGAACCGCTTTCTCCTTTCATCATTCCTGGGTTGCCGTTTCTGAGACCACATGTAATCCACATTCCTTGCTGTGGGAAGATTCCCACCACCAGCGTCCGGCCCGTTCATCCTCCCCCGGCTGGATCGCGCGCGTACAGGGAGCACAACCGATGCTGGCATACTGCTGGTCATGCAATGCGTTGTAGGGTACCCGGTATTCTTTCACTACTGCCCAGACCTCTTCCTGACTCCAGTCCAGCAAGGGACTGTATTTCATCAATCCATGGCCTTCGTCCCGGATTTCAGCGACGAGATCGCTGCGGGTGGGGGACTGATCTCGCCTCAACCCGGTGATCCAGCCCTGCTGCCCAGACAGGGCCCGTGCCAAGGGCTTCACTTTACGCGCGCCGCAACAGGCACGACGCGCTGCCAGGCTATGATAAAACCCGTTGACGCCCTGTTCCTTGACCAATTCTTCCACATCCTCCTGGGCAGGCCAGAACACTTCGATACGCCGTCCATAATGCTCGAAAATCCGGTCCAACAAGCGATAGGTCGGCTCGGGCAAACGCCCCGTATCCAGGGTAAAAATTCGGATTGGCAAATTTTTGCGACAGATCAGGTCGGTGATCACCATGTCCTCGGCCCCCAGACTGCTGGCCAAGGACAGGACTGGCGTGCGCAACAACCACGCACGCAAATTTTGTTCCAACTGATCGATTCGAGAAATTGACATGTCAACCTCCAGAACCGTGGGACAACCGCCGCCGAAACAAGGGCTCCGGTCGTTCCACCGAGATTTGATAGGCTTCGCTGAACAGTCCCAGACCGCGCAGAAGATTGGCGGGCGTTTCTCCCGGTCGGGGTAAAAATCCGTTGAAGCCGCAGCGTTCCAGGTCATTGACCGTATCCTGGAACACGTCGCCCACCGCCCGAATCTCGCCTTGATAGCCATAGACCTCGCGCAATAAACGTCCCAGACTATGTCCCCGCCCATCGGTAAAACTGCCAATATGGATGGCAATCAGGGCCACTTCCGCCAGATGGGGGCGCAAAGCCTCCGGGTCCTGGTCGGTCTCCACCCACAACCCGACCCGTCCTTCTCTGGCCTGTGCCCGTACTTCCTGCCATTCCTCGAGACGATACAGCCGATCCCCCCCTTCCTCACTCTGATCCGGACTGAACCGGACCCAGGTATCCGGCACAATATGGCGATTCACCACGACTTCACGCACAGGCCACCTCCTGGTTGGGTGCATAGACTGCATCACGGAAAGGGACAATCCCCACTCTTTCCACCGTATCCGTAAATTTTTCCGCGGGGTTCAGCCGCAATTTCAGGTACACCTCAAGCATGGCCTGGAGAGCATCGGGTACTTCTTCCGGGGTGAGTGAAGGGCCGATGACCTTGCCCAGACGTGCCGGTGCCTGCGCCCCACCAATGGAAATCTGATAATACTCACGCCCATGCTTGTCCACGCCCAGAATACCGATATGGCCCACATGGTGGTGTCCGCAGGAATTCATGCATCCTGAAATATTGAGATCCAGAAGACCAAGGGCACGCACCCAGACGGCATCGGAAAACCTGTCCTGCAGCGCCTTGGCCAGTGGCAGAGAGCGGGCATTGGCCAAGGCACAGTAATCTCCCCCAGGACACGCGATGATGTTGGTGAGCAACCCCGCATTGGGAGTCGCCAGTCCCCAGGGGCACAAGGCATCATACAGTGCCGGCAAGTCGCTCAGAGCCACATCGGGCAAGATCAGGTTCTGCTCATGACTAACCCGGATTTCACCAAAACCAAAGCGCTCTGACCAGTCTGAAATCACGTCCATCTGGTCCGCAGTGGCATCGCCTGGAGGCTGATCCGGGCTTTTCAGGGACAGAGTGACATTGGTATATCCTGGCACTTTGTGCGGATGAAGATTCTGTCGAAACCAGGTGGAAAAGTCCGTGTCCTGATGCAGGCGCGCAGCCAGCGCAGCCGGAATCCCGGCGGGGAGAGACCGGTAAGCCGGTTTCTTGAGACGCGCTTCGATCCGTGCCACTTCCTCATCCACCAAAGTGGCAGGACCCTCCTTCCAGTGCTGCCATTCCGTTTCCACTTCCCGCTGAAAACGCTCCACGGTCATGGCTTTGACGAGAATTTTGATCCGCGCCTTGTATTTATTGTCCCGTCGCCCATAGCGGTTGTACACGCGCAGGATAGCATCGAGATAAGTCAATAGATGTCGGGCCGGCAAGAACTCCCGGATGATCTCGCCCACCATGGGGGTCCGTCCCAATCCGCCGCCCACCTGCACCCGATACCCCAGACCCTGTGCTGCATCCTGCACCGCCTGCAACCCGATGTCATGAACCCCCGTGGCCGCACGGTCTTCGCGCGCCCCATTGACGGCAATCTTGAACTTGCGCGGCAAGAAGGCAAACTCCGGATGCCCGGTGGACCATTGACGAATCAACTCGCAAGTAACCCGCGGATCGACTAATTCATCCGCTGCCACCCCGGCAAAATGGTCGGTGGTGGTATTGCGCACACAATTGCCGCTGGTTTGCGTGGCATGCATCTGAACTTCGGCCAACGCAGCCAGAATATCGGGAACTTCAGGCAATTTGACCCAGTTGTACTGAATATTTTGACGGGTAGTGAAATGGCCCACGCCCCGGTCATGGGTGCGTGCGATCCAGGCCAGACGCCTTAACTGGGAAGCACTCAGCACACCATAGGGAATGGCCACGCGTAACATGGGTGCATGCCGCTGAATATACAACCCATTCTGAAGACGGAAGGGACGAAAATCATCTTCAGACAACTCTCCTGCCAAAAAGCGCCGGGTCTGATCCCTAAAACGGGCCACCCGTTCCTCCACCAGACGCTGGTCGATTTCATCATATTGGTACATGATCGTCTTCTTCTCCACTTCATCGGAATGAAGACCATTCTAACGAGCGTTCTTTATTCAAACAAAGAATATAAAGTTGGACTGTTATAACTAATATCAATAATCTACTCAGGCATAGGCCCGCAAGGTCCGCGAAAATCGCATTAATTCCTGAATTCCGCTGGCCTCGGCACGCTGACACCAATCGCGCAGTTGCTCCAGCAACTGTTCGGCGCTGGCATTGGTGCGCGTCCATAACTGTTCCAACTCGCGGCGCATTTGAACCACCGTGCCCACCGGGTGACTGATTTCCATCACTTGAGCCAACGTATGGCGTTCGGCCTTGGGCAGTTCATGATCTGGATGGTGCAACCAACGGCCAATCATGGCGGTGACCTCACGCCGGGAGAGGGAAGGCAATTTGGCGGATTCTCCGAGATGGTGAAATTCCTGAGCACAGGTTGTAGCCAGTTCCCGGGTATAACGCCTCATGACGTCATAACGGTTACGGATGATGGCGTTGAGAGTTGCCAGATCACACTCGCGCTTGGCTTGATCAAATTGCACCTGGGGAGCCACCGACTTGACACGAGCCTGTCCCAGGCCTTGCAGAACGCGAATATACATCCAGCCGATGTCGAATTCATACCAACGGTGAGAAAGTTTGGCTGAGGTCGCAAAAGTATGATGATTATTGTGCAACTCTTCGCCACCAATCAATATTCCCCAGGGGAAAATATTGGTACTGGCATCCTTGCAATTGAAATTTCTGTATCCCCAGAAATGCCCCACCCCATTCACCACACCCGCCGCCCAGAAGGGAATCCACACCATCTGGACCAACCAGATCAATAGCCCCGGTACCAGACCAAACAACGCCATGTTCACCAGCGCCATGAGGGTTACGCCCAAACGTTCATGGGCTGCGTAAAGGTGTTTTTCCAGCCAGTCATTGGGGGTGCCGTGCCCAAAACGCACCATGGTTTCCGCATTGCGGCTTTCCTTGACATAGAGGAACACCCCGCCCCACAGTACCCGCGACAATCCCAATACCTGGGGACTGTGGGGATCTTCCGGAGTTTCGCATTTGGCATGATGTTTGCGGTGAATAGCCGCCCATTGCTGGGTCACCATGCCCGTGGTCAACCACAGCCAGAAACGAAAAAAATGACTGGCGGCACGGCCCAATTCCAGGGCACGGTGGGCCTGGTGGCGATGCAGAAAAATGGTGACGCTGGCAATGGTGATATGGGTCAACACCAAGGCAACGATCACATCGCCCACCCAGGACAGGGCCAAAATACCGGAATAAATCATGTACACTCCTCCAAAGAGGGAAAAATTGCAGGCAAAACGCCCATTATAACAGGTCAGGGCAAGACTGCCTGCGCCCCGTCTCTGAGGGGGACCTTGATCCCTGCCGTACGTAATCCCTGACAAATTTCCTGCATCAGAGCAGAGCGCAACCCCGAATCACTCTTTCCAGGGTCCGGTATCCAGTAATACAGGGTCACTTCAAACCCATGCCCCGTCATCTTGCCCACCACCGCACCGGGCGCCGGGTCCGTCAGGATACGACCTTGACGGCGGGCGACTCCTTCCATCAAGGTCTGTACCATGACCAAATCCGCTTCATAGAACACTTCGATGGTCAGGCCATGGCAGACTCCCACCCCCATGCGCGAATGGTTGATGATGGTCTGGGTCAAAAAGGTTTCATTAGGCACGATGAACGCCGTCCCATCCGTACCCGACAGGGTGATACAACGTGCATCCAGACGAATCACCGTGCCCTGCCGTCCTTCCACGGTAATCACATCGCCCATGCGCACGGATCGATCCATGAGCAGAATGAATCCGCTCACGTAGTTACTCGCCACCTTTTGCAGGGCAAGTCCCAGTCCTACGCCCAGGGCACCGCCCAGCACCGACAAAAAAGTGGCATTGATCCCCACCAGGGGAAAAGCCAGCAATACCGCAAAAAAGAACAGGAAACCACGGGTCAATTTGGTCACGATGACGCGCACATGGGGATCCAGGGATTCAGCTCGGCCCAGGCGTCGTTCCAGCCAGGAACCCAGCCACAAGGCCCCCACCCCCAACAAACTGATAGCCAGGGTTCCCTGCAATAACTGCCAGAGTGAAACCCGGGTACCGCCCATGGTGAAGTCTACTTCCCCCAACCATGCACGCACCGGGTTGAGGAACCCGGTGACATGCAGAGCAAAGACTACCCATACCAGGCGCAGAAATAGGGTCTGAACAAAAACCAGCCGTTTGGACCCCACACCGTAGTGCAGGACATACACGCCCATGCGCGCCACAGTCAAAGCCAGAGCCAAGGCCAGCACCATATGCAACAAGGGGGCTGGACGTCCCTGACCGAAATGGTGACGCAACAGCATCAGGGTCACAGCGCTGCTTCCTGCGAACAAAATCCCCTTGAGACGGCTTAGTTTTTCGACTTCCGTCTGATGAGCCAGGCGTTTCCCCAGGAGCAGGGCAGCTCCAAACCCCACCGCAAGAGCCGCACCCAGCACAGGTACTTGCCAGATATGCCGATATTGGGTCAGCGACTGAAAAAACTCGATCAAATCAGCAAAAGGATCCCCTGCCGGTTCCATCCATTACCCCTGACGCTGCCAGAGAGCCGCAAAAAAACCGTCCGTTCCATGACGCTGGGGCCAGAGTTGTAACCAGGGATCCTCCAGATCGGGCACGATGATCCCTTGCTCTGCCAAGACCTGAGAAGCTGCCAACGGAACGAATTCGGGGTGCCGTGCACTGAATTCCTGGGCCTGGATCTGGTTCTCTGCAGGCAAAAGACTGCAGGTGGCATAGACCAGGCGCCCGCCAGGTTTGACCAGCTGAGCTGCGGCTTCCAGAATATGGCGCTGCTTGTCGAGCAACGCCGGCAATCCCTCAGGGGTCTGACGCAATTTCAGATCCGGATTACGGCGCAAGGTCCCCATTCCGCTGCAGGGGGCATCCACCAGCACCCGATCGATCTTGCCGGTGAGACGTCGAACCCGGTCATCAGTTTCACGAGCAATCACCACCGGCATAAGATTGGAAACACCCGAACGTTTGAGCCGTGGCTTGAGTTGTTCGAGACGGCGTGCGGCCACATCGAAGGCATAAAGGCGTCCCTGATTATGCATCAGAGCCGCCAGATGCAGTGCCTTGCCTCCCGAACCGGCACAAAAATCCACCACCATGTCACGGCGACGCGGGGCCACCAAAGCAGCCAGCAGTTGACTGCCTTCATCCTGAATCTCTACCCAGCCTTCCGTGAACAAGGGTAATCGATTCAGCAGGGGACGTCCCTGCACCCGCACCCCCCAGGGGGACAAAGGCGTCGCCTCGGCAGCGATCCCCGCAGCCGTCAATGCCGCCAACACAGCCGGTCGCTCCGCCTTGAGCAGATTGACGCGCAAATCCAGGGGCGCCGATTTTTGCAGCGCCCATCCAAGTGCCTGCCACTCGCCTTCCGGCAGAACTTCCTGCACCGCACTCACGACCCATTCAGGCAGATGGGCCCGCACCGAGGGGGTATCGGGCAAACGTTGCGCCGCCAATGCCGCCAACCAGTCCCGTTCCTCATCTCCCCGGCACAATCCCTGCAATTCCCGGGTGCTCAGTCCATTGACCCGTTGCAAACTGGCCAGCACCAGTCGACGGGGAGCCGTGGGCGGAGCCAGAACCGTGATGGATTCCCAATGGCGCAACAACGCGTAAAAATGCTCCGTGACCCAAGCCCGATCCCGCCCACCCAATTGGGACTGATCGCGAAAAAAATCATGGAGCACCCGATCCGCCGGACGGGTTCCCGCCAACAAGATGCGCAGCACTTCCACCAGAGCCTCGAAGAGAGGAATTCTTACCCCGTCGTTTTCCACCTCTTCCTTCGGTTTCAGCGATGAGGGAGAGGGACGGGTTGACCCACGCAGGGGAGAACGATTTTTTGTCATTGAGAGTCTCCAGCCCAGAGCAGGCGTAAATTTTGTTCTTGTGAATCATCGCGCCACCGGACCTGGCCGTTCGCCTCCAAAACCCAGCGACTTTCCACCCAGGCCCGCAATACATGGGGGAACAACCGGTGTTCCATGGACAATACCCGTGCCGCCAAACTTGCTTCGTCATCCCCTGCCCATACGGGCACCACCCCTTGGGCCACGATGGGTCCGCGATCCAGTTCTGACGTGACGAAATGAACGGTACACCCATGCACCGCCACTCCCTCCGCAAGAGCCCGACGATGGGTATGCAATCCCGGAAAAGCAGGCAACAAAGAGGGATGGATGTTGAGCAGACGTCCCTGATAGTGGGTCACGAATTCCGGCGTCAAAATACGCATGAAACCTGCCAGCACCACCAGATCAGGCGCAAAGCCATCAATGGCCTGCTGCAGTGCTCGATCAAAGTCTGTTCGCTCGGCATAAGCCTCGGCGGAGATGACCCGGGTGGGGATACCCCATTCCTGAGCCAGCCCCAACCCTGCCGCATCCGCCTTATGGCTGATGACGGCCACCACCTGCAGCGGTAATCGAGCCTCCAGCAAAGCGCCCAGATTGGATCCCCGCCCGGAGATCAGAACGACGATCCGGCGCTGGGCATTCATGGTCTTCACTCGACCCAGGTCGCTGGTGCTGCCTCGGGACGCGGCACGATCTCGCCGATGGACCAGGCTTCCCAACCCCGTGCTTGAAAATGTTCCAGCACGGTTTTTTCGTCCTGAGAGGCCACCACCAAGGCCAACCCCACCCCACAGTTGAATACCCGCAACATTTCTTCCTCGGTCACGTCACCGCTACGTTGCAGCCACTCGAACAGCGGAGTGCGGGGCCAGCGCGCGCGCTCCAGGCGAGCAGCCAGTCCTGCGGGGATCACCCGTGGCAGATTGTCCACCAGTCCACCCCCGGTAATGTGGGCCATACCCTTGAGAGTCACTTGTTTCATAAGGGCCAGAACAGGTTTGACATAGAGGCGGGTGGGGGTCATCAATACATCGGCCAGCGTGGCGGCGCCATAGGTCCCACCGGGAAAAGGCGCCTTCAGATCTGCCCCGCTCCGGGAAACGATTTTGCGGATCAGGGAAAATCCGTTGGAATGGGCCCCACTTGAAGCCACTCCGATGACGCAATCTCCCGCCTGCAGAGTGGAACCATCGATCAAGGCAGATTTTTCCGCCACGCCCACGGCAAATCCCGCCAAATCATATTCCCCCGCCGGATAGGAATCGGGCATCTCTGCGGTTTCTCCCCCGATCAGGGCACAGCCGGCTTCCTCGCAACCGCGCGCAATCCCTTCGATCACGGTGGCGGCCTGTTCCACATCAAGCCGACCACAGGCAAAGTAATCCAGAAAAAACAGGGGTTCTGCCCCCTGCACGAGGATATCGTTGACGCTCATGGCCACCAAATCGACGCCCACCTCTTCATGGCGGTTCAACTCGAAGGCCAGTCGCAATTTGGTACCCACGCCATCGGTGCCCGAAACCAGAACCGGTTCCTTGTAACGCTGGCCAATTTCCACCAAAGCCGCGAAACCACCGATTCCACTCACCACCTCCGGGCGCAGGGTACGTCGGGCAAAGGGCTTGATGCGTTCCACCAAGGCATCACCTGCATCGATATCCACACCGGCACTCCGATAGGATAGTCCGGCATTGAATGGATTGGAAACAGTCACAAAAATTCTCCAAAGTAGGATCGGATACATTCCAGAAGGATGCCGACCTGTTAAAATCACCCAATCACAGACCGATCTTCCGAATTATTTTTACTTGCAGATTTTAACTCAAATGCCCCTGTCACGCCCCAGGTTCACTCAACGCCCTGAAATTTGGCTTGCCCTGCTGGCGCTGGGTGCGCTGATCTACACTCTGGCCGATATTTTGGCGCCCTTCGTGGCGGGCCTCCTGCTGGCCTATCTCGGACACCCCCTGGTCCGACGTCTGAGCACCTCCTGGTTTCCTCGCCCCTTGGCGGCCCTGGTGGTCGTTGGCAGTTTTCTGGGACTGGGATTGGGATTTCTGGTTTTGCTTTTTCCGCTCCTGGCCCGTGATCTCCTGCAACTGATCGCGCGCCTGCCCAACACGACGGATGCCTGGCAAGCCGCCCTCATCCCTTATCTACCCAGGAACCTCGGTGTCGACTGGAATACCAGTTTGAGTACCTGGCGCGAACTACTGCAACAACACCTGGGATCGATCAGTGATGCACTCCAGAACTTGCTCCTGTCTGCCCGCCACGGCGGATCGGTGCTGATTCATCTGTTCCTGACCCTGTTGTTGATTCCCGTCGTCACCTTCTACCTGCTCAAGGACTGGGACCGTCTGATTCAGGCTCTGGCTCAAAAACTGCCCCCGCGCAGTGCCGACCCCCTGCGCCAACTGGCCCATGAAATCGATGTCGTACTGGGCCAGTTCCTGCGTGGACAGATCCTGGTCATGACCTGCATGGCGACCTTCTATGGCCTGGGCCTGCATTTCACGGGACTGTCCTCGGGACTGGCTTTGGGCATCACCGCCGGATTGCTGGTTTTTATTCCCTATGTGGGCGTCTTCATCGGGTTTGTCCTGGCAATTCTCACGGCTCTGATTCAGGACCCTTCCCTGCTGCTTCCCGTCTGCGGTGTATTTGCCGCTGGCCACGTACTGGAGGGATCCTTCATCACACCCCGCCTGGTGGGGGAGCGTATCGGATTACACCCTGTCATGGTCATCCTGGCCTTGCTGTCCTTTGGCCAACTGCTGGGTTTTTTCGGCATCGTTATCGCTCTGCCCGCCTCGGCCGTTGCCCGCATCTTGTTGGGACATCTCCACCTGACCTGGTGGTCAAAAGAGACTGACGCCTGATGCGCCAACAGATCCTTGACCTGACACCCGATCCGCGTCCGTGCCTGGACGATTTTGTCAGAGGCAGTAACGGGGAAGTGGTGAGCGCCTTGCAACGCTGGCAACAGGGCGAAGGAGAACGTCAGATCTATCTCTGGGGAGATTCGGGCACAGGAAAAACCCATCTCCTGCGCGCTCTGGTACGTCCTGAAGAATTCGTGCGCACCACCCCGGATACCCGTTTCGAACCCGATCAAAACCCACACCTGGCCATAGATGACGTGCATCTTTTGGGTTCGGAAGGTGCTCTGGACCTGTTTCATCGGTATAATGAGCGCCGAGATCAAGGATTGGGGCTGCTGGTTAGCGGTTCCTGCCCTCCGGCTCACCTGCCCCTTTTTCCCGACCTGAGAACCCGTCTGGCCTGGGGATTGGTGTTAAGGGTTTCCCCATTGAACGATGAAGAAAAAATTACAGCCCTGCATACCCACGCCCAATCTCTGGGACTTACGCTTCCCCCGGCGGTCGCCCAGTACCTGCTGACCCATTGTCCGCGCCGCAATGACTATCTTTTTTCGCTCATGAAAGAATTTCATCACTGGACCCTGGCCACCCACCGTGCCACCATTACCTTGCCGATGGTGCGCGAAATCCTTGGAACCCCTCACTCTTGAACCGACCTTCATGCGCCTTGCCCTCTTTGATCTAGACCACACCCTGCTGTCCGGTGACAGCGATTTTGAATGGGGCCAATTTCTGGCCGCCCAGGGGGTATTCGACTCCGTTCACCATGCAGCCGAAAACCAGGCCTTTTATGACGACTACAAGGAAGGAAAGCTGGATATCGATGCCTTCCTGGCCTTCCAGTTGGAACCTCTGGCCCGCTTTTCCCGCGCTCAACTGGATCAGTGGCACCGTTGCTTCATGACGGAACGTATCCTCCCGCTGGTTAGCCCGGCAGCGCTCGAACGCGTCCGAGCGGAAAAAGCACGGGCCCAGTTGGTGGCCATCGTCACCGCCACCAATCGTTTCGTCACGGGTCCCATTGCCTCCCTGTTCGGAATCGAACATCTGATTGCCACCGAGCCTGCTCAGAATGAAGTCGGTGAATTCACCGGTAAAGTGCAGGGGATACCCAGTTTTCGGGAAGGCAAAATCACGCGCGTGGATGAATGGTTGGCCAACTTGGGGCACCGCTGGCAGGACTTTACGGAAACCGCCTTCTACAGCGATTCCCAGAATGACCTCCCCTTGCTGGAACGGGCCAGCGAACCCGTGGTTGTGAATCCCGACCCCGTTCTTTCTGACCTGGCCCAACAACGGGGCTGGCCTGTCTACTATTGGAAATCCTGACATGATCCGGCGTTTTCTGAACAAGGTCTTTGGCCAAAAACCTCACCGCCATAGTGCAAAATTGCACGCGCTCACCGCTTCCCAGCACTCCTTGCGCCCCCAGGCCATCAGCCCCTGCGCCCTGCGCGTGATCAAAACCCTCCAGGAAAACGGTTTTCAGGCCTATGTGGTGGGCGGTGCCGTACGTGACCTGCTCCTGCAGAAATCCCCCAAGGATTTCGACGTCGCCACCAATGCCACGCCCGAACAGATCCGACGCCTGATCCGCCGCTCGCGCATTATTGGACGACGTTTCCAGATCATCCATGTCCCCTGCCACGATGAAATCGTTGAAGTCACCACCTTTCGGGGTCATGCACCCCATGACCATCATTCCCAGACCGATGAGCATGGTCGTCTGACCCGAGATAACGTCTTTGGTAGTCTGGAAGAGGATGCCACCCGTCGTGACTTTACGGCCAATGCGTTGTTCTATGATCCGGTCCACAATACCTTGCTGGATTATTTCTCTGGAACGAAGGACATTGCCGCCCGCCGCCTGGTCATGATCGGCGACCCCGTCCTCCGATTTCGCGAAGATCCGGTACGCCTGCTGCGCGCCATCCGCTTCAGCGCGAAGTTGGGGTTTACCCTGGATGCAGCCCTGATCGCTCCTCTGCGGGAATTGGGCAATCTGTTGGCCCCCATCCCCGAATCCCGTCTGTTTGACGAATTACTCAAGTTGCTCTTGTCTGGACAGGCACGGTCCTGTCTGGAATTGCTCCACCAATTCGGGTTGCATACCCACCTTTTGCCCCATCTCGATAGCCTGTGGACCAACCCGGACCATGTGCACTTCATCACCCTTGCCCTGGATAATACCGATGGACGGTTACAGGATAAAAAACCGGTTTCTCCGGGCTTTCTCCTGGCCGCCCTGTTCTGGCCTTCGGTACAGATCCTCTGGCAGACCCGCCAGGCTCAGGGAGAACCCCTTTATCCTGCCCTGTTTGGAGCCATGGAAGCGGTTCTCGATGAACAGCGCAAGACCTTGCCCATCCCACACCGTTTCGATGGCACTATGAAGGAAATTTGGGGTCTGCAACCCCGTTTTGAACAACGCAGCGGTCAACGGCCTTCCCGCCTGCTGGAACACCCTCGTTTCCGGGCAGGGTACGATTTTCTGCTGCTACGGGCGGCCAGTGGCAACACAACTCCCGAGTTGGGCGTTTGGTGGACGACCTTCCTGGAAGCCGACCCTGACACCCGCCCTTCTCTCCTGGTACAGGAGACCCGTAAACCACGGTCCCGTCGTCGTCGTTCCCCATGAACCCAGCCGCTCTTTCTGCCCAGCACCTCGAACCCATCACCGCTTACATCGGTGTGGGCAGCAATCTGGCTGACCCGGTCCACCAGGTTACCTCGGCACTCAACCATCTGGAGGCTTTCCCGGAAACTCGCCTGGTTGCCCATTCACACCTGTACCGAAGCCCTCCCTTTGGTCATCTGGATCAACCGGATTTCATCAATGCCGTTGCACACATTGAAACGACCCTCGACCCTGAAGCATTGCTGGCTGAATTATTGAGTCTGGAACAGGCCCATGGACGGGTGCGTCTGTTTGCCAACGGGCCGCGCACCCTGGATCTGGATATCCTGATGTATGGGACGGAGTGTCGTCAGAATGCGCGCCTGACCCTCCCTCATCCACGCCTCGCTCAACGTTCCTTCGTACTCCTGCCATGGCTCGACGTGGCCCCGGAAACCCTCATGGTTCCCGGACAGGGAACCATTGCCAAGTTGCTGGCCAACTGTCCCGGCCCTCTGGCCTTGCCCCTGTGAACCACCCCTGAACTTTCCATGGATATTCTGCATACTCTCAGCGCTCTGCGTCACCGTCTCGCCCAGGAATCCACGGTTGCACTGGTACCCACCATGGGGTACCTCCATGACGGCCATATGGATCTGGTCCATCGTGCCCAACTCCACGCCCCCTGTGTAGTGACCAGCATTTTTGTCAACCCCCTGCAGTTCGGTCCGCAGGAAGATTTCTCCCGCTATCCGCGTTCCCTGGCGGAAGACTGCGCCCGTTTGAAACAGGCGGGGTGCTCTGTGGTCTTTGCTCCCTCGGAAAACGAGATGTATCCCGAACCTCAAAGTGTCACCGTGGACCCTTCCCCACTTCAGAACGAACTGGAAGGAGCCTTCCGTCCCGGACATTTTCGGGGCGTGGCCACCGTGGTCCTGAAACTGTTCCATATGGTTCAGCCTCAAGTGGCCATCTTTGGCAAAAAGGATTATCAGCAAACCCTGATTCTGCGCACCATGGTGCGTCAACTGGCTCTACCCGTCACGCTCCTGGCGGCGGAAACGGTACGGGCTCCCGATGGTCTGGCGCTCAGTTCGCGCAACCGTTATCTGAGTCAGGCAGAACGGCAGCGCGCGCCCGAACTCTACCAGGCCCTCGAGGCCGTGACCGAAGCCTTGAAACAGGGAAAAACGCCGCAAGAAAGTCTGAAACGGGGCCAACTCGACTCCACCTGCTGGTCGACGGATTATATGGCCGTACGCCGTGCCCAGGACCTGAGCGAACCCTCCCCCGCGGATCGTTCTCTGGTGGTGTTGGGTGCCGCCCGTCTGGGGGGCACTCGCCTCATCGACAACCTTGAGGTATTACTCTGAGAGCCCCTGCAGACGGGCGCTGACCCAGGGAAGAACCGAAGCCAGGGCCACCGACAATGCCTCAGGTCGGGTCCCGCCGGCCTGGGCCAGGTCGGGACGTCCGCCTCCCTTCCCACCCACCTGCTGGGCAAGGTAGCTGACCAGTTCCCCAGCCTTCACCCGTGCAATCAGATCGGGAGTCACCCCCACCAGCACCGCCACCCGTCCTTCCTGCACCGTCGCCAGGGCAATCACTGCGGAATCGGCTTGCCCCTTGAGGGCATCCCAGGCTTCGCGAAGCCCTTTAGCATCGGTGTCGGGCAAGGAGGTAGCCAAAACCCGCACCCCCGCCACAACCTTCGCCTGATCGAGCAGGGCCACCCCGGCCCGAGCTGCAAATTGTGCCTTCAAACGGGACAACTCCCGTTCCCGCCCCTGCCCTTGCTCCAGCAACTGCTGGAGACGTTTGGGGGCTTCCTGGGGCGTGGCATGGAGTCGTTGAGCGAGATCGTACAGTTGGCGCTGTTCCTGTTGAGTCCAGATCAGGGCGGCTGCGCCCGTCACACCCTCCACCCGCCGGGTCCCTGCCGCCACGCCGGACTGGGCCACCAGGCGAAATAATCCGATATCCCCCGTCCGGATGACGTGGGTTCCCCCACACAGTTCGGTGGAAAATGCGCCCATGCCAATGACCCGCACCTCGGCGCCATATTTCTCGCCAAACAGTGCCATGGCCCCCTGCCGCAGAGCCTCATCATAGTTCATGGTCCGAATGGAAACCGGCACATTCCGTCGTATCTCGTCGTTAACCAGCGTTTCCACCGCCTGCATCTGTTCTGCGCTCAAAGATTCACCATGGGAAAAGTCGAATCGGGTGCGTTGGGCATCCACCAGCGAGCCTCGCTGAGCCACATGACTGCCCAACACCGCACGCAAGGCAGCATGCAGCAGATGGGTGGCCGAATGGTTGAGAGCAGCCTGCTGGCGCGCGGTTTCGTCGACCCGTCCCAGCACAGGAGCACCCACGGTGAAGGCCCCCTCGAGCATGCGACCCTGATGACCAAAAACCTGGGCCTGGATTTTTTGGGTGTCGACCACTGCAAAACAACCGGTCTCTCCCTCCAACTGCCCCCGATCTCCCACCTGGCCCCCGGATTCAGCATAGAACGGGGTACGATCAAGTACCACGGTCCCTTCCTGACCCGCCTCCAGTCGTGGCACCGGAGTTCCTTCGTGATAGAGGGCCTGCACCACGCTCGATTCCTGAAGCGTGTCATAGCCCACAAATGTCGTCACGGCTCCGTCATAATCCACGCCACTGTGTGCCGTAAAGCGGGAGGCCGCGCGGGCCCGTTCACGTTGTTGCGTCATGGCCCGTTCAAAGCCTTCCCTATCCAGCGTTGCACCCCGTTCACGTGCAATGTCTGCAGTCAGGTCCACGGGGAACCCATAGGTGTCCGCCAAACGAAAGATCACCTCACCAGAGAGATGTTCGGCGTTTAGACGCAGGGCCTCATCCAGCACCGCCAACCCATGCTCGAGGGTTTCGGCGAAACGTTCCTCTTCCTGCAGCAGCACGGCCTTCACCCGCTCTTGTGCCGCCACCAGTTCGGGATAGGCTTCTCCCATCACCGCCACTAAATCCTCCACCAAACGGTAGAAGAAGGGTTGTTTCTGCCCCAGTCGATAACCATGGCGAATAGCCCGCCGAATGATGCGGCGCAGCACATAACCTCGTCCCTCATTGCCCGGAACGATGCCATCCACCACCAGAAAAGCACAGGCCCGAATATGATCAGCGATGACACGCAAGGACTGGCTGGTAGGGTCCGGTGCCCCTGTATGACGCTGGGCCGCCGCAATCAGGTCACGAAACAGATCGATTTCATAGTTGCTGTGCACGCCCTGCAAAATCGCCGCAATCCGTTCCAGCCCCATTCCCGTATCCACCGAAGGACGGGGCAAGGGATGCAACACTCCCTGTTCATCGCGATTGAACTGCATGAACACCAGATTCCAGATTTCGATGTACCGATCGCCATCGGCCTCGGCGGATCCTGGAGGCCCCCCCGCCACATCAGGACCATGGTCATAAAAAATCTCGCTACAGGGGCCACAGGGGCCGGTATCCCCCATCTGCCAGAAGTTGTCCGCCGTGTTAATGCGGGTAAAACGGGCCGGATCCACGCCAATCTCATCGAGCCAGATCCCGGCGGCTTCTTCATCGTCATGGTAAACCGTCACCCACAACCGCTCCTTGGGCAACCCCAGTTCCTCTGTCAAAAATTGCCAGGCATAGCCGATGGCGGCGCGCTTGAAATAGTCGCCAAAACTGAAATTTCCCAGCATCTCGAAAAAGGTATGATGGCGGGCCGTATACCCCACATTCTCCAGGTCGTTGTGCTTACCCCCGGCGCGCACGCTGCGTTGACTACTGGTGGCGCGGGTGTAGGGGCGCTGCTCCTTGCCGAGAAAGACGTCCTTGAACTGGACCATGCCCGAGTTGGTGAAGAGCAGGGTCGGGTCATGGGCGGGCACCAGGGAACTGGAAGGCACGATGGTATGCCCGTGCCGGGCAAAGAACTGCAGAAAACGCGTACGCAGGGCGGAAGATTTCATGATCCGTTTCGACTGAAGGTAAAAGTTTGAACCGAAACCCGGATTTTACCTGATTTTTCTGTCATCACCGCCCACTTCCACGGATTCTCCTGCTGCGCAGGGGATGTTGCCCACTCTGCAAGCCATTCAGGGCCTTGTAGAGGGCCGCTTCCATTTGCGCATATTCGAGGGCCGATACCCGTGCCCGCAGCAGGTTCTCCCGGCCCTGCTGCTTCTCCTGGTCTTCCCGCGCTGCCAGGACGAAATCCAGCAGGATGGTCACCCGTTTCGGCTGTACCTCCACCGCACCACCAGAAACATAAAAATGTTCCTCGGCCACGGGATCTCCCTGATCCACCCGCACCCATCCCGGGCGCAATTCCGCCATGAGCGGAGCATGGCCCGGCAGAATGCCCAAATCGCCCTGTTCCCCCGGGACCACCACAAAGGAAGCCTGCCCCGAAAAAACCAATCGTTCCAGACTGACAATATCCACCTGGAATAACTTCATCCCACTCCCCCCGTGGCTGTCGCCCCCGAGGTGATCTCGACCAACTCACGGGTGATTTGTTCCTGACGAGAACGGTGGTAGAGATGCTGAAGGTCTTCCATGGCTTCCTGGGCATTGTCACTGGCTGCCTTCATGGCCATCATCCGTGCACCCTGCTCGGAGGCCATGTTCTCCGCCACCGCCAGCCAGATCAAGGTTTCCAGGTAGCGGCGCAGCATACGATCCACCACCGTAGCGGAATCCGGTTCATACAGGTAATCCCAAGGTTCCGTGGGCGCACCCAGTCGCTCGCCCGAGAGCGGCAACAAGACTTCTACCACGGGGCGCTGAACCAGTACGTTGACGAAATGCGAATAGGCCAGAAATACACCATCGATCCGACCTTCCCGAAATTCCTTCAGGACCACGTCCACAGGGCCGACCAACCTTTCCATCTCGGGCGTGTCTCCCAGTCCCACCACCTGCGCGACCACCGGCAAACCCAGACGGCCCATGAAACTCAGCCCCTGATTTCCGATCACACATACTTCCAGTGCTACCCCGCTCCGACTCCATTCCCTCAAATGCTCTCCCAATTGACGGAACAAACGGGTATTCAAACCACCACACATGCCCCGGTCGGTGGTCACCAGAATCAGTCCCACTCGTTTCATGGGCAGGCGCTGGTCCAGATAGGGTGAGTGGTATTCGAGGCGAGCATGGTGCATATGTGCAGCAATGACACGCACTTTCTCGCCAAAGGGACGGGCTGCCTCCATGCGCATCATGATCTTGCCAATCTTGCTGCGTGCCACCATTTCCATGGCCCGCGTCAACTTCTGCAAATTTCGTACGGTCCCGATCTTGCTCCTAATTTCCTGGAGATTGCCCATGGGCTCTGCCTCAAAGCCGGGGCAGAAAGAGTGGCGTCGCCACCTCACGCATCAGGTCTTCCTCGTCGGCGGGAATGATCAGGACGGGACGACTCTGCGCCGTGGAAATGAAACGCGCATTTTCCTGGTTGGCTTCCTCGTCCAGTGCAAACCCGAGAAAAGACAAGGCCTGTACAATGAGCGATCGAACTTCCCCGGCATGCTCTCCTATCCCACCGGTAAAAACCAGCGCATCCAGACCGCCCAGCAGGGTGGCCATGCTGCCCACGCTCTGCGCCACCCGCCGGCAAAAAAATTCCACGGCAAAACGAGCCTCTTCCCGTCCATCTGCCAACAAGGTTTTCATGTCGGAACTGATTCCTTCAGATAAGGCCCATAAACCCATTTCATGGTAAACCACCTGGGTCAATTCGTCCCACGTCAACTCCAGTCCCAATGCCAGGATGACCCCAGGGTCCAGATCTCCGCTGCGTGTTCCCATCACCAATCCCCCTGCCGGACTGTACCCCATGGTGGTTTCAACGGACGTCAGGTGATGCAGAAGACAGGCGCTGGCGCCTTGTCCGAGATGCAACCCCATGATTCTTCCCTGGGCTCGTTGCCAACCCAGAACCTCGGGCAGGCGCCGCGCCAGGTGAGCATAACTCAAGCCATGAAAACCAAATTTGCGCAGATGGAAACGGGAAGGAATGGGCAAACGCATGGCCAGGGCAGGCAAGGTGGCATGAAATGCCGTATCAAAGCAGGCGATCTGGGGTACGGAAAAATGAGCCGTGCAGAGGTCCACGCCCCTCAGGTTGGCGGGCAGATGAAGCGGCGCCAGGGGCACTAATGTCTCGAGACGACTTCGCTCCACCCCATCGATCACCCTTGCCATCTCTGTGATGGCCCCCCCATGCACCAGTCGATGAACCACGCCATCCAGACGCTGGCCCTCCAGATCCTTCAGCAGAGATTGCAACGGACCTTCATGATCCGTGGTTCCGGAAAAATGCCAGTGACGAACCCCTTCCCCCCCCTGAAACAGGGAGGCACGCAAGGAAGAGGAACCGCTATTGAGAACCAGAAGGGTTAGTGGGGACACCGCTATTCCTGAATTTCCGCTTGATCTTCACCAAACTCGCACACATAGGCTCGATGGGTCGTCAGCCGATCCACCATCTGTTGCCACAAGAGCGCACCCCGCTCCACCGGAATGGCCCGATTCATGTGAACGTAGATGAAATTGAGTCCGGGCGTCGTTCCCCAGTGCCCCAGCAGACGGGGTTTGACGTCCTCCAGCGTGAGCGGACGTTCAAGCAGGGGATTATCCTTCAGATAGATCTGCCCCACAGACAGATAGTTGGCTGCCCTCCACCACCCATCCATGCGTACGAGTTCTTCAGCATCAACAAACGAGTCCATAAGCCTCCCCACTGGAATTGGTGAAACCATTATAGAGGCCGAACCCCAGAAGAATGCAAGTTTTATGTCAATGTACGCTTTCCGCCAGGTTTTCTTCGAACTCGAGATGAATCTTGTCTTCCTCGGTCAGATCTACCACTACTTTCCCTCCCTGCGCCAGACGCCCGAACAGCAATTCATCCGCCAAGGCACGCCGGATCGTGTCCTGTATCAAGCGAGCCATGGGACGCGCGCCCATCAGGGGATCGAAGCCCTGACGGGCCAAATAGGCCCGCAAGCGATCGGTGAAGGTGGCTTCCACACGTTTTTCATGCAATTGGGACTCGAGTTGCATGAGGAACTTGTCCACCACCCGCAGAATGATCTCGCTGTCCAGGGCCGCAAAGGAAATCCGTGCATCCAGACGATTGCGAAATTCGGGAGAAAACAGGCGCTTGATTTCCTTTTCTTCCTCTCCCTGATTTCCCTGGGTTTGTGCACTCATGAAACCGATGCTGGCATGGGTCAAGGCCTCGGCCCCCGCATTGGTGGTCATGATCAGGATGGTATTCCGAAAATCCGCCTTGCGCCCGTTATTGTCCGTCAAAGTTCCGTGGTCCATCACCTGAAGCAGTATGTTGGTGATGGAGGGATGCGCTTTTTCAATTTCGTCCAGCAACAAGACCGAATACGGGGTTTTAGTGATGGCCTCCGTCAGCAACCCGCCCTGATCGAATCCCACATACCCCGGTGGCGCGCCAATGAGACGGGAGACGGCATGGGGCTCCATGTATTCAGACATGTCGAAACGGATCAGTTCCACCTTCAGAACATAGGCCAGTTGACGAGCCACCTCCGTCTTGCCCACCCCCGTCGGTCCGGAAAACAGAAAGGAACCCACGGGTTTTTGGGGATTCCCCAACCCGCTGCGCGACATTTTGATGGCAGCACTCAAGGCATCGATGGCCCGATCCTGGCCAAAGACCACCGCTTTCAGGTCACGGTCCAACGTCTTGAGCGCAGTGCGGTCGGAGTGGGTGATATTGTGCACGGGAATACGGGCAATCTTGGCGACGATATCCTCGATTTCCGTTTTGCCGATCCACTTGCGTTGCCGGGACTTGGGCAGAATTCGTTGCGCTGCCCCCGCTTCGTCGATCACATCGATGGCCTTGTCCGGTAAATGGCGATCGTTGATAAAACGGGCCGCCAGTTCCGCCGCACTGGTAATGGCCGCTTCAGTGTAGCGAACCCCATGGTGGATCTCGAAACGGGACTTCAACCCGCGCAGGATCTGCACCGTATCTTCCACGGAAGGCTCATTCACATCCACCTTCTGGAACCGTCGGGCCAGGGCATGATCCTTCTCGAAAACGCCGCGAAACTCCGTGTAGGTCGTCGCCCCGATACAGCGCAGACTGCCCTTCGAAAGAGCAGGTTTCAGCAAGTTGGAAGCATCCAGAGTACCCCCTGAAGAGGCACCAGCGCCAATCAGCGTATGTATCTCGTCGACAAACAGGATACTGTACGGGTCCTCCTGCAACTTTCTGAGCACCGCTTTGAGACGCTGTTCAAAATCCCCCCGGTATTTGGTCCCCGCCAGCAGAGACCCCATGTCAAGACTGTAAACCGTAGAGGACTTGAGAATTTCCGGTACTTCCCCACTCACGATGCGCGATGCCAGTCCTTCGGCGATGGCTGTTTTACCCACCCCCGCTTCTCCCACCAGCAGGGGATTGTTCTTGCGGCGGCGACACAAAATCTGAACGACCCGTTCCACTTCCCGATCTCGCCCAATGAGGGGGTCGATTTTTCCCGCGACCACTTGCGCATTGAGATCCACGGTGAAACTTTGTAATTCCCGCCCAGCGCCCGTTTCATTCTCCCCCTCGGCAGTTGCATCTTCTTTCTGGTGGGAGGCGGAATTTTTCACCTTGCTCACGCCGTGAATCATGAAGTTCACCATGTCCAGACGGGTAATACCCTGCTGATTGAGGAAAAACACGGCATGGGAATCCTTTTCCCCACAGATAGCCACCAGCACGTTGGCACCGGTCACTTCCTTTTTTCCTGAGGATTGAACATGCAGAATGGCGCGCTGAATAACCCGCTGAAAACCCAGCGTGGGCTGGGTATCCACCGTTCCGGTTCCCTCTGTCTGGGGATTGTTTTCCTGGATGAACGTGCTCAACTTTTCGCGTAGCCCCCCCACATCGGCGCCACAGGCCTGCAACACCTCCAAGGCGGCGGTATTTTCCGTCAGAGACAATAACAAGTGCTCCACCGTAATGAATTCGTGGCGCTTCTGACGCGCGTCCACGAAGGCCATATGCAGACTGACTTCCAGTTCTTGGGCAATCATGATCCCCGTTCCTCCATGATACATTGCAAAGGGTGTTGTGCCGCTCGTGCCAGGGTGACGACGCGCGCCACCCGCGTTGCTGCAATATCCCGTGGATAAGTGCCACAGAGTCCACGACCCTCCGTGTGAACCTGCAACATGACTCGTACTGCCGCCTCCTGCTCCAGACCGAATACCCGCCCGAGAACGTCCACCACAAATTCCATGGGGGTATAATCATCATTCAGCAACAGGACATCAAAGAGCGGCGGCGGGTTCACCCGGATCTCTTTTCTTTCCAGCACGGTTGTCAATTCCCGATTCATCCTGCTCCTCTCTCACCCAAGTCCACCATGAGGAAACTCGACGCTTTTCCGCCCCCTTCTTCCCCTTGTCTCCAAAGATATGGTTTCAGTCTAAACTTTTCAAGAATTTTCGCAACCCCCTTACTCAAAAAGTTCATTTCTGATCATTTTTTGCACAAAACCACCCTTTTTTCAAAAAAAAAACGGATCCCCCCTTGACGACCTGACCCAAACTCGCGTAAAAGTGCAACTGGAGTTTGGTTCCAAGTTGTCTGCATCACCGGTTTTGCCGTTTGCTGGCCTTGAAACTCAAACCTTACCCGGGTTTTAAGGCCCAAATCATCAACAGGAAAGCAAACATGGCAACAGGTACAGTTAAGTGGTTCAACGATTCTAAAGGTTACGGTTTCATCACCCCCGATGACGGAAGCGAAGATCTTTTCGCTCATTTCTCCGCCATCCAGATGGGCGGGTTCAAAACCCTGAAGGAAGGACAGAAAGTCTCCTTCGATGTTACCCAGGGACCCAAGGGAAAACAAGCTTCAAATATTCAAAACGCTTAGGTGCGTGAACGGGACTTGACCGTCCCGTAATCATTTAGGCCAGGTTTCTTCCGTTTTTTCGGTTGAACTTGGTCTTTTTTGTGTCTGAACCAAAAACCCATCAACCCCCCGTATACTCTCCATAGCGTTGGCGCAAAGCCACCTTGTCCACTTTGCCCGTGGCGGTATAGGGCAGACTGTCCACCGTCAGAAATCCATCGGGCACACTCCAGCGCGGCACATGCCGCGCCAGATGTTGCCGTAATTCTTCTTCCTCCACGACCCTTCCTGCCTCCAGCACCATGATCAAAAGAGGACGTTCCCCCCAATGCGGATCAGGAACGCCGATCACCGCCGCCTCACGCAAGACAGGATGAAGCAAAGCCGCCTGTTCAACCTGAACCGAACTGATCCATTCTCCTCCACTCTTGATCAAATCCTTGACCCGATCCGTAATCTGCAAGAATCCTTCCTCATCCAGGGTGGCCACATCACCGGTGGGGAACCAGGCTCGCTCCGTCTCCCGCGCCTCTTTCCAATAATGTTCGCAGATCCACGGGCCGCGCACCTCCAGGTGACCGGGGGTTTTTCCATCCCAGTTCACTTCCCGTCCCTCACTGTCCCTCAGTCGCATATCCACGCCAAAGGGCGGACGCCCCGATTTCTCCAACCAGTGCCAGCGCGCCTCGCCGGACAACTCCGCCTGTGCCCGTTTGGGGCTCGCGAGCGCTGCCACCGGACTGGTTTCTGTCATCCCCCACCCTGGCCGCACCGTCACCTTCTGTTCCTGTTCGAAATAACGCACCAACATCGAAGGGCAAGCCGACCCCCCCACCCCGAGCAAACGCAGATGATGCAGTTTCACCTCCTGCGCCTGCAGAAAAGACATCAAACCTCGCCACACCGTGGGCACACCCGCGCTGATCGTAACCTCCTCGCGCTCCAGCAAAGCATACAGGGTTGCCCCATCCAGCCAGGGACCTGGCAACACCAGTTTGGCCCCCACCAGCGCAGCAGCATGAGGAAATCCCCAGGCATTGGCATGGAATAAGGGAACCACCGGCAATACCGAGTCGCAAGCTGAAAACCCGAGACTGTCGGGCAAGGCCACACTCATGGCATGAAGTACGGTGGAGCGGTGGGAATACACCACTCCTTTGGGTCGTCCTGTGGTTCCAGAGGTGAAACAGAGACCGGCGGCTTGATCCTCGGGCCAGTCCGGCCAGTTGAAACCTCCGTCTTCTTCCGCCAGCAGAACTTCGTAGTCAAACCACGTCCCCAGGAGGGGGGCCCGTGCTTCTCCGGGTTCTCCCATCACTATGACCCAGGGCAAACGCACACCCAGGTTTTCCAGGGTTAGCAACAACGGAAGAAGCCCGGAATCCACCAATAACCCCACGTCCTCTGCATCATGCAGAATTTGGACCAATTGGTCCGGAAACAAGCGGGGATTGAGGGTATGACAAATTGCCCCCATGCCTGGGATCGCATAGTAGGCTTCCAGATGGCGATGATGATTCCAACCCAGGGTCCCCACCCGATCGCCTGGACGCACGCCCAGACGAATCAGTGCCTGAGCCAGACGACGGGCACGCTGATCGATGTCCGCCCAACCAAGGGTCACCCCCTCTTGGGGGGCGCGCTGGGAAACCACGGCGGTTTTGCCATGCCAGCGAGCCGCGTGTTCCAGTAAGGCAGAAACCAGCAGCGGACGTTCCATCATGGAACCGATCACCTTTCCTCTCTCCTCATTCCCTTCTTTCCCTCATGGTTTTACCGTCTCCATCCTCGATGATTTTGCACAGTCAGAACCTCGTATTATACTAGGAGACATGAACGCCACCGATTTCTTGCGTTTCGCCCCCAAACCCGTGAACGACGCGCCTGGAGTGTCCCCATGACACACCTTTATGACCTTCCGATCCAACCCGTGCAGTGCTATGTCACGGCCAGTTATCCCTGCAGTTATCTGGAGGGACAGAACGCACGTTCTCAGGTGGTGGCCCCCGGTCCTCAGATCAACCAGGAACTGTACAGCCTCCTGGTGGAAAATGGCTTTCGTCGCAGCGGACTCTTCACCTACCGCCCCCACTGTCACCGCTGCCGCGCCTGCATTCCGGTACGGATTCGGGTACAGGACTTTGCCCCATCGCGCATTCAGCGCCGTGTTTGGAAACAGCATCGATCTCTGGAGGCACGTTCGCTGCCCTTGCATTTCGAACCAGAGCATTTTTCGCTCTATACCCGATACCAGCATGCACGTCATCGAGAAATCACTCAGGGCCGCACCGGAGAAGATCAGTATCGCCAATTCCTGCTACAATCTTCCCTGCCTACTCGCCTGGTGGAGTTTCGCGAAGCCGGACAACTGCGCATGGTCAGCCTGATTGATGAACTGACCCAGGGACTTTCTTCGGTTTACACCTTCTATGAACCGGACATGCCCGGAGTTTCCTACGGCACCTATAACATTCTCTGGCAAATCGAGGAATGTCAGACACAAGGACTTCCTTGGCTCTACCTGGGTTACTGGATCCGTTCCTGTGCCAAAATGACTTACAAAAGCCGTTTCCAGCCCCTCGAAGCCTGGTTTTCCGGCGCCTGGATTTCTTTTCCTGAACTACTCGAATCCCTTGACTCGACAATCCGCTGACTCCCACTGATGCTCTATCCCATTGCTCGCTCCCTGCTGTTTCGCCTCGACCCGGAAACTGCCCACACCCTCTCCCTGACCGCTCTGGACCAAGCTGCCCGGTGCGGTCTGGTCCAGCCCGGACATCTGGTTTCCACCCGCACTCGTACCGTCATGGGACTGACCTTTGCCAACCCCCTGGGGATTGCCGCAGGCCTGGACAAGAACGGAACCTTCATTCATGGACTGGCTGCCCTCGGGGTGGGGTTCATTGAAGTTGGTACGGTCACTCCACGGCCACAAAATGGTAACCCCCGTCCCCGTGTCTTCCGCCTCCCCACAGTGGAAGGATTGATCAATCGCCTGGGATTCAACAACCATGGCGTGGCCGCACTGGTGGAACAGGTCCGCCAACGACGACCCTCCGCCCTCCTCGGCATCAATATCGGCAAAAACTTCGATACTCCCATGGAGCGGGCCGTGGAGGATTACCGATCCGCACTCATTGCGGCGGCCCCCCACGCGGATTATGTCACGGTCAATATTTCTTCACCCAATACTCAAAATCTGCGTCAACTCCAGGGAACCGAGGCCCTGCCCCCGCTCCTGCGCGCACTTCATGAAGAACGACTCCGGTTGGTGGAAGACTTGGGACGTCCTTTGCCCATTGCCATCAAAATCGCCCCCGACCTCACCCCCGCAGCCCTGACAGATATTGCCCAGATTCTGGTGGAAGAACATATGGATGCGGTCATCGCCACCAATACCACGATTACCCGCGATCCCGTCCTGCACCTACCCCACGGACAGGAAATCGGGGGGTTGAGCGGAGCGCCCCTCCATGAAAAATCCCTGGCCGTGGTCGCCCATCTGGCCCGCACGCTGGACGGGGCTCTGCCCATCATTGGCGTCGGCGGCATCACCAGTGCAGCGCAGGCCCAGGCCATGTTGACCACCGGTGCCCAGTTGATTCAGGTCTACACCGGCCTGATCTATCGGGGCCCGGACCTGATCCGCGAGATTCTGGAAAGTGACCGCCCGATATGAATCCCACCCTGGCCACCCGCCGGCAAATCGCGCTGATCGATGAAACCCGCTGCATCGGTTGTTTCAAGTGTGTGCGCGCCTGTCCCGAGCAAGCCATCGTGGGCGCCGCACGCTGGATGCATACCATCCTGCACGCACTGTGTACCGGTTGTGAAAATTGCCTCCCCCCCTGTCCAGAAAACTGCATCACCTTTTTGCCTGCCGCCCCGCTCCATGACTCCCGCCCAACGCCAACAGTTGTTTGAACGATTGGCGCAGGCCAATCCTCATCCCACCACCGAACTGATCTGGCATACCCCTTTTCAGTTACTCCTGGCAGTTCTCCTGTCGGCTCAATCCACCGACGTGGGAGTCAATCGGGTCACTGCGCCTTTGTTTCCCACCCTACAGACCCCGCAAGACTTGCTGACGCTGGGATTGGCAGCCTTTGAAGAAGCCATCCGAACCTTGGGACTGTACCGTACAAAATCACGCCATGCCATTGAAATGGCTAAAATTCTCGTTGATCAGCATGAGGGTCAGGTGCCAGAGACCCAGGTCGAACTGGAGGCCTTGCCCGGCGTAGGTCGAAAAACCGCCAATGTCGTCCTCAATACCCTTTACGGTCACCCCACCATCGCCGTGGATACCCATGTCTTTCGGGTGGCCAATCGAACCGGACTGGCACGCGGAACCACGCCTCTGGCGGTGGAACAGGCCCTGCTACGCGCGGTACCTGCGCCTTTTCTGCAGCATGCCCACCACTGGTTGATCCTGCAGGGCCGACACATCTGCCTGGCACGGGCACCGCGCTGTGGCATCTGCCCGATTCAGGATCTTTGTGACACGGGGAAAATCCATGTTTGAACCCAGCCGTGAAGAAGTCCGGAAATTTTTCATGGAAGCCTGGCAAGGACAACGCAACGGACGCCTGCTGAGCCCCCTGGAAGCGCTGGCTACGGAAGTCATTCAATACCACCCCGAATTTCACCCGCTGCTCGAATCCACTTCCCAAGAAACCCTGGAACGTACCTGGGGCCCGGAGGAGGGCGGCATGAACCCATTTTTACACCTGTCCTTGCATCTTGCCCTCGAAGAACAGTTGGGAATCGATCACCCCCCGGGCATCAGCGCAATTTTTCAGCGCCTATGCCGAACCACCCGTGACGAACATGAAGCACGCCACCGCCTTCTGGACTGTCTGGGTCAGGTCCTGTGGGAATCCCAACGCCAGGGAACCCCGCCCGATCAGGAGCGTTACCGCCAGTTGCTCCAGGCCACCCTTTCCACCTAAGCAATCTCAGGCCGCCATAGCACTCGCCCACCACTGGCTTGGTGAATTCGTTCCAATTGAGTACGGTGGGCTTCCATTTCCTCTTCGGTGGCCTTGGGTACCCGTAATCCATGGGCCGAAACCGAGGCAACGTAGCCGGGCATCTGCATCGAACCCGGAGAAGTTTCTTCGGGCATCAACAGATGTTCCTGGCCCCGCGTCATGGCCAGGTAAACCTCACCCAGCAATTCGGCATCCAGGAGCGCACCATGGAAGGTACGGTGGGCATGATCGATTTCATACCGTTCGCACAGTGCATCCAGACTGTTACGTTTTCCCGGAAATAATTCCCGTGCCACCTTGAGGGAATCCACCAACACGCCCTCTGGCAAATGAGCCAGCAACGCAGGCCTTCCCAGCAGACTCAACTCATGATCGAGAAAACCCAGATCGAAGGCGGCGTTGTGAATGACCAAACAGTTCAGAGGCATTCCCTTGGGGGAATCACACAAAAATTCGATGAAACTTTCCACCACCGACCCGAAGGGAGGTTTATCCTTCAAAAAATCCGTCGTCAGACCATGCTTTTCCAAGGCGCCCGGATCACTCTCCCGTCTTGGGTTGAGGTAGTGATGCCAGGTGCGCGCACGACGTCGGGTGAGGATTTCCACCAATCCGATTTCCACCAGGCGATGGCCTTGACGGGGGTCCAACCCGGTGGTCTCGGTATCCAGCATCACCCAGCGCATACCCGCCCTTTTTCTTCCAGACCGCGCCGTGCCAGCGCATCGGCCCGTTCGTTGCCCAAATCTCCCGCATGACCTTTGACCCAGTACCAGGAAATCTGGTGACGCTGGGTTGCCTCCCAGAGGATCTGCCACAAATCAGCATTCCGTACCGGCTTGCGGGCAGAGGTGAGCCAACCATTGCGACGCCAGGCATGAATCCACTCCTGGATGCCTTTCTGGACATATTGGGAATCGGTATACAGTTCCACTTCACAGGGTCGGGTCAAGGCCGTCAATCCTTCGATGACAGCCTGCAATTCCATACGGTTATTGGTGGTTTGCGCCACCCCCCCCCAAAGTTCACGCTCCCCTCCCGAACTGTGCAACCACACGCCCCACCCGCCCGGTCCGGGGTTGCCACTGCACGCCCCGTCCGTATAGATCCGAACCACACTCATGATTGGGGCGATACCGGCACCGCCTTGGGACGGGGCAGAAGAGGGACCACGTTATCATGCGCCTCTGGTTGCACCCCCTGCCGACGGACCCCCGCGCTGCGCACCGCAGCAGCCAAGGAAGGTTCCACCACATTCTGAGGTTGCCAGCGCGGCATGATCAGGCGCATGGCATGCACTCGCTTGACCGCCTGCAGCAGATAAATACCGCCGCCTACCCCCCACCAGCGATCACCCGCCAGTTCCATGAAGCGGAAACGGTGTAACCAGCGAGCACTGGTGAAAGGGGGGGCATAGGCGCCAAATCGCCCCCCATCCATCTCGAAGCCCAGCAGGGCCAGCCAGTCCTTGAGACGGGAGAGGCTGATGAAATGTCCCGACCAGGGAGAGACCCGTCGATTCAGAGTGAACAACTGGCGCACGCCCCACAGACTTCGTGGATTGAAGCCCACGACCACCAACCGCCCCTCAGGGCGCATGACTCGATCCACCTCCCGCAACAGGGCATGGGGATGTTCGGCAAACTCCAGAGCATGGGGCATGACCACGAGATCCAGGCTCTGAGAAGCCAGAGGCAGGGCACAGGGTTCGGCCTGAATGGTTCCCCCCAGACGTGTGCTCAAAGAGATATGATGCGGAATCCGGTTGGTGCGCAATCCATCCAGATGGGGCCAACTGATTTGCAGCGCATTGAAGCCAAACAGGTTCGCCACCGCCTGATCCAGCATATCCTGCTCCATCTGGAGCACATACTGTCCCAAGGGTGTTTCGAGCCAAGCGTGCAGGTTTCTCTGTTCCATGACAAAATTGTAGTCCAAATCTGCTTCTTTGTGGAAAATGCCTAAATCTTTTTCTATTGTTCCGATCTCTGCCTTCGCCGACAACTATCTGTGGTTGATCCACAATAACCGCAAAGCATGGATCGTCGACCCTGGAGACGCCGCCCCCGTCCTGACCACCCTTCGGAGTAGTCACTTGGAACTGGAGGGCATCCTTCTCACCCATCACCATGCCGATCATTGCGGCGGGGTGGTGGAATTGTGTACCCTCTTCCCCAACCTGACGGTTTACGGCCCTGCAGAAGAATCCATCCCGGGCACCACCCATCCCCTTCGCGCAGGAAACGAAATCACCCTGACCTCTCTGGGTTTGACCCTGACCGTACTGGAAGTTCCCGGACATACCCTGGGACATGTGGCCTATGTGGGGCAGGATTGCCTCTTTTGCGGGGATACCCTGTTTGCCGCTGGCTGCGGCCGAATCTTTGAAGGGACTCCTGCCCAGATGTTTCACTCCCTGGCTCAACTGGCTGCCCTACCCGACAAAACCGCCGTCTACTGTGCCCATGAGTACACGGTACGTAACCTGGATTTTGCCCTGAAGGTAGACCCGCACAATCAGGAACTCCAGAACTGGGCGAGGGAGGCTCGGGCTCAACGGGAACAGGGAGAACCCACCCTGCCCAGCCAGATCGGCCGCGAGCGACGTGCCAATCCCTTCCTGCGTAGTACCGACATCGCCTTGACCCCGGCACTGGATCATTACCTGGGCCATCCCGTGGGCACCGACCCCTTGACCCGTTTCACGGTTCTACGTGCCTGGAAGAATCAGTGTTGATCAGAATTCTGGGACTTCTGGCTCTGTTCTTCTGGATGGGTCCCGGCTGGGCCCAGGATCCACTTCCTTCCACCACACCTTCGCCCACCCCTGCGTTCATGGAGGAAGCCACACCGCAGAATTCCGACATGGATGACCTCGACCTGCCCACCGATCCTGAATTACCTCCACAAGCCAGTGATCAGGCCCCTCCAGGGGAAGTCTGGGACCGGATCCGCAGCGGATTCGCTCTGCCCGACTTGACGGATGACCGGGACAACCAGTTAGTGGCCAAACATATTGCCTGGTTTGTCGCCCGTCCGGATTATGTGGAACGGACCCTCAACCGTAGCCGGATGTATCTGTATTTCATTGCCAGTGAAGTACAACGGCGGGGCATGCCCACAGAGATTGCGCTGCTGCCTGTGGTGGAAAGTGCCTATAACCCCCACGCCCTGTCACGCAGCCAAGCCTCGGGCATCTGGCAGTTCATTCCCTCCACGGCCCGTCTCTTCGGCTTGCACAAGGATTGGTGGTATGACGGTCAGAAGGATGTGGTCGCCAGCACTTACAGTGCCCTGGATTATCTCCAACGCCTGTATGACGAATTCCACTCCTGGGACCTGGCGCTGGCAGCCTACAATTGCGGGGAAGGAAAAATTCGCCGCGAAATTGCCTACAATCAGGCTCGCCAGTTACCCACCGACTTTGCCCACCTCAACTTGTCCGATGAAACCCGCAATTACGTCCCCCGTCTTCTGGCCGCCAAAACCATCGTTCTGTCTCCAGAACATTATGGTCTCATTCTTCCTCCCATTCCTGATGAACCTTACTTTTCTTCCATTACCACCCACAAGCGAATCGATACCAAAGTAGCCGCTCAACTGGCGGGACTGAGCGTGGAAGACTTTCTGATGCTGAATCCCGGTTTCAACCGCCCTCTGATTCAACTGGATTCCCATCAAAACACGACGATTCTGGTTCCTGTATCCGCCGCCAATTCGTTCATCGCCCGCCTGGATGACCCGGATATCATCCTGGTATCCTGGCAAACCCGCCAGTTGCAAAGGGGCGAAGCCATCGATCATGTGGCCCACGAATATGGAATGAGCGGCGAAGAACTGAAACGCATCAACGGCATTGCGGCCAACCGTAGAATTGCCAGCGGCGGCGTCATTCTGGTTCCCTTTTCAAAAACTGCAGAAACCGGTCTTCCTGCGCCTCCCCCCGATCTTCCTGCCAGCCCCCCGGAAGCCGAGCTCTCCACGCCGCCCACGAAGCATCCGCCTGCGCACAACCCACAGGCCCATAAAAAAACCAGTCGGGCCCATGCTCTCCGTGGCAAAGGCCATTCAAAACCGGCCCGAGGTTCCTCTGGCAAAACCACGACGCAAACTTCCACCACCCGAACGCATCCTGCACTTCACAAAACCCATGGACGAGATCGTCACCCAACTTCCTCCCCCCCTCATTCTTCTCCTTGAGCGGAGAGGGGAATGCCCTGAGGAACGGCTTTGAGCAACTGCTGGGTATAGGGATGTCGTGGACGTGCGTAAACCTCTTCTGCTTTCCCCCGTTCCACGACCTGCCCGGCGTACAAAACCAGGATTTCATCCGCCATGAACCGGACCACAGCGAGATCATGGGAAATGAACAGCAGGCTGAGATTGAGTTCGTCCTGCAAATCCCGTAACAGATTCAACACCTGAGCCTGAACTGACACATCCAGAGCGGAAACGGATTCGTCACAGATCAGCACGCGCGGATTCACCGTCAAGCAACGCGCAATGGCAATCCGTTGGCGTTGTCCACCGGAGAATTCATGGGGGTAACGGTTCAGTGCCCGTTCGTTCAGACCCACGCGCTCCAACCAGCGCACCGCCAATTCCACCCGTTCGCGCGCACCGGTCCCCACCCCCTGAAGCATGAGGGGTTCAGTCAGCAACTGGGCAACGGTAAAACGCGGGTTGAGGGAAGCAAAGGGATTCTGAAACACCATTTGAACCTGGGTTGCCCTTCCGCTTCTGCCGGGGGCTCCCCTCCCGGGAAAATGAATCTGTCCCGTGTCGGGAACCAGAATACCCGCCACCATCCGCGCCAGAGTGGATTTTCCGGAACCGGATTCACCCACCACGCCCAGGGTACGCCCGGCCTGCAAAGTGAACCCAAGGGGTTCCAGGGCTTGAAAACGGGAACGTCGCCAGCCTGCTCCTTGCACCACGAAGGACTTGCTGACCCCCTCCACTTCCAGCACCACTGGCAACGGACCCGACGAGCGAGGACCGGAAGAGGCCCGGGCAGGCGTCAAATCCCCCTGGTCGTCGATCATGGGCAAACGGGCAGGCAAATTGCCCAGAGTAGGACGACAGGTCAGCAACGCACGGGTATAGCCATGGCGGGGGGCCACCAGAACCTCGGAACAGCGCCCCTGCTCCACCACTCGCCCTTGGCGCATCACCACCACCTCCTCGGCAATTTCTCCCACCAGCGCCAGATCATGGGTAATGAACAGAATGGCCATGGACAGTTCCCGTTGCAGTTCCCGTAACAGGGTCATGATCTGACGTTGCACGGTCACATCCAGGGCCGTAGTCGGTTCGTCGGCAATCAGCAACTGGGGATGGGTACTGATTGCCATGGCAATCATGACCCGTTGCTGCTGCCCCCCGGACAGTTGATGGGGATAGGCGGACAGCCGTGCCGCAGGATTTGCAATGCCCACCTGCGCCAGAAGTTCAAGGGAACGTTGACGTACCTGCCGTGCGGACCCAATCCCTTCCGCGCGGCGCACGGATTCTCCCAACTGCATTCCGATGGTAAAAACCGGGTTGAGCGCACCTTGGGGATCCTGAAAGATCATCCCCAGGGAACGCCGGCGCAAAGCCCCCATGGCCTGAGACGAAAACTCCAGAAGATTGCGCCCCTCCCATAAAATACGACTGCGTTCATGGATGTGGGCATGGGATTCCGGGAGAAGGCGCAGGATGGAGAGCGCAGTCACCGATTTTCCACTTCCCGACTCACCCACCAGGGCAACCGTGGAACAGGGGGGAACGGTAAAATCCACGCCACGCACCACCACCAGGGGACTATCTCCAGTACGTCGAAACGCCACCTCAAGGTCGCGCACCTCCAGCAAAGGCTGGGGCCTCACGAGTTCAACCTCGGATCGAGCGCATCCCGCAGAGCATCGGTCAATAAACTCAAGGCGGTGACAAAAATAGCCATGGCCACCGTGGTGACCACCAACTGCCACCATTTACCCAGAATCAGTTCATTCTGCGCCTCGTTCAACATGCTGCCCCAGGACACCGAACTGACTGGGACGCCAAATCCCAGAAAACTCAGAATCACTTCCGATTTGATAAACCCCACCAGATTCTGAGAAAACTGAACCAAAACCACATGACTGACATTAGGCAGAATATGTACCCACACCCGTCGTCCGTGGGAAGCGCCCAAGGCACCAGCAGCCAGAACGTATTCTCGGGTGCGATGCTTCAGATATTCGGCGCGAACCAGGCGAAAAACTCCCGTCCACCCCGTCAGGCCAAGAATCAGGATGAGGGTACCCACCCCCTTCTGCTGAAATACGGCAGCCACCGCAAAAACCAGCAACAGGTAAGGAATGGAGGTCAATACCCCATAAAAACCATTCAACAGGTCATCTACGCCCCGCCCGTAATAACCCGCCAGAGCGCCCAGGACGGTTCCAATGAAGGTGGCCACAAAAGCCGCCACCAGCCCCACCCAAACCGAGGTCTGGGTTCCCTTGAGCACCTTTTGCCCCACATCCCTCCCCCATTTATCCGCACCCAAAGGCAGGGTCAAGCGATAGGATACAGGCTCGGGCTGGATCCGCTGTGCGGCTGCCCGCGCCTCACTCCAGATCGGTTCCAGCGGATCGGTCCAACCATACAGGGGAATGACCTGGGTACGATCCCAGGCCTCTTCAGCCGGCAAGGTCACCCGATTCGCAGCAGTGGCATACCACGTCGGCGGTGCATAATTGACTGCCACCGGGTCATTCCAGTGCGTTCCCAGCCAACCCATCAGCACCAGTCCCACCAGCACCAGATAAAAAACCACCACCCCCAGGGAAATACGTCCCACCGGGTCACGCCATAAGCGGCGCAGGGCGAGGCTCCAGGCATTCTCCGAACGCATCGATGAATAAATTTGCACCGTCATTCCGTCCTACTCCAAACGTACCCGGGGGTCCAGCCAACGGTAACACAGATCGCCCAGTAAATTGACTGCCAGGGTGGCCATGGCCACATACACGGTGATTGCCTTGATCAAGGGAAAATCGCTACGTTCCACGGCCAGAATGATTTCCCGTCCGATGCCAGGAATGGCAAAAAACCGCTCCAGAAGAAAAGCGCCCGTCAACAATCCGGGCAATCCCATCAGAACATTGGTCACGATGGGAATGGCCGCGTTACGCAGAACATGCACAAAAAGAATGCGCATTTCCGACAATCCCTTGGCACGCGCTGTCCGCACAAAATCCTGATCGATCTCTTCCAGTATGAAGGAGCGATAGAGCCGGATCGAAGGCGCAACACTCACAAAAAGGCCCAGCAACACAGGCAAAAGCGCGTAGACCCGTAAATTGGTCAGAACGGAATCGCTCCACCCCTTGACTGGAAACCATCCCCACAGGTATGCAAATACGTATTGTCCTACGATGATGTAGACCAATAAACTGATGGACATGGCCACCGTACTCACCATGCGCACTCCCTGATCCAGCCAGGACCCCCGCAACGCCGCCACCAGCAGGGCCACGGCAACGGCCACCAGCGTTTCCAGAACCAGCATGGGAATCAGCAACGTCAGAGAAGGTCCCAACCGGGAGCGGAAAATGGCGGAGACAGGTTCATGGGTGGCCCAACTTTCCCCATAATCTCCGCGCAAAACCTGCCCGACAAAGTCCAGAAACTGTTGCCAGAGTGGGCGGTCGAGGCCCAGTTGGTGACGCACGTTGGCCAAATCCTGCGCGCTGGCCATTTTGCCCGCCAGGATCGTGGCAGGGTCTCCCCCCACCCAATTGAACAGGACGAAGACCAGCAGGATCACCCCCAGCAAAGTCAGCAGAGCCTGTCCCAGGCGCCGAACCAGAAACAGTAATCCACTCATGTTTTTTTCTCGTCAAGGAGTTCGGTCATTCCTCTCCTCCACATCCAGGTAATTCCATACCGAAGGCAAGATCGGATGCGTCCGGTAACCCAGGACCCAAGGCTGGGACAGGACATTGCGCAAGGCCGCCGTACTGACCTTGGTCACCCCATACAGTTCCAGGCGGCGCGCCAAACGATGGTACAAGGCATCTCGCCGGGGGGAATCGGGCAGGGTGAGGGTTTGCTCGTACAGCCGGTCCCATTCCGGATCCTGATAGCAACTGGCATTGTTCTCATGGGTATGCGGTCCGTACCAGAGTTGCATGAAATTGTCTCCATCCGGGTAATCTGCAATCCAGGCCGACAAGCGAAACTGAACCTGGCATTGGCGTTCTGCCCGGATGATGTCCGGAAACTTGAGTTTATTGCTGGAAAACCGCAGGCCGATGCGGTCCAGGGATTTTTTCATCACCTCATCCAATTCACGATCCTGCGAAGAAAGCCCTGTGGTGTACTGAACTTCCAGGGGTTTTCCATCCGGCTGAAGACGATAACCATCCCTGCCCCGTCGATAACCATAGGCATCGAGCAGTTGATTGGCCAGTTCGGGGTCATAATTCAACAAACTCTGATACTGGGCATCGGCGCCCGCCACGCCTGGCGGAATCGGGTAAGTCATCCGAATCGCTTGGCCCTTGTCGATGACCCGCATCATTTCTCCATCATTCATCGCTAGAAAAATGGCGCGCCGCAGGGCAATTTTGGCGGGGGCCATGCCCCCCAACAGGGGGTCCTGCTGATTGATGAAATAGTAGGCAATGGCGGGTTCCACGATCCGGTCCAAATGAATCCCGCGCTGAACCCATTCCGGACGCAATTGATCCCCACTCAGGGCCAGGGGAGAAAACTGGGCAGGAATCCCCAGAATGTCCAACTCTCCCTTACCAAAACTGAGCCAGGCCGACTGGGCTTCCTCGATGATTTGAATATCGATCCGATCGATCTGGGGCAGCGTTTTTCCTTCCATTTGTGCCACCAGACGTTGATTTACCGGATCCTTTCCGGGAGAAAAATGCCAGATTTCAGAGCGGTAGTTGGGATTACGAATCAATTCAATGCGCGCTGAGCGCAACCACTGTCCCAGGCGATAGGGTCCGGTACCCACCGGATGGGACGCCGTGTCCCCGGCATACGCCTCGATTACCTCCCGGGCCACAATGCCCATAACCGGCTGGGCCATGGCATGCCCAAAGTCGTAGTCGGTGGTTTTCAGGTGCACGCGCACATGCCAGGGATCCAGTACCCTCAACCCCGCCACGGGGGTATCATAGTCAAAATGCCCTGTCACTCGGGCCTGAGCCGCACGCTCATCCAGTCCTTCGATTTTTCCTTCCAGCAAAAACTTGTAGGGAGAACGATTTTTTGGGTCCATGAAACGCATCAGGGTATAGACCACATCGGTCGCGGTCACCTCCCGCTTCTTACCCCGGAAAACGGGATCGGGGGAAAAATACACCCCTTTTTTCAGGGTAAAGGTCCAGATGCTCCCCTGTCCGCTCACGCTGGGCATGGCGGCTGCCAAACGCGGAATCAGTTTGGCAGGTCGTGCCAGATAATCATAGGTCAGCAACGATTCGAACAGTTGCTGTTCGACGGCGGCCGTATTGAGGTCGGAAGTCTGGACCGGATCAAACCCCGTTTCAGAGGCAGAAAACGCCACATGCAGAACCTTTTCCCGGGCCTGCAGCGGGGACATCCACAACAGGGCCAAGGTCAGCCCCAGCACCCAAGCGCTTATCACCTTCATCCATCGCCCTCTATCATGCCCTTTCCTCTTCTTCGTCACAGCAGAACCCATTCCCCCCCGACCTATGCCCGGTTTCATTCACCCCATCCCTCATTCTATCGCGTCCCACTGCGCCTTTCCGAAGGGAATGGTTTATCATGGTGCCCTGACAAGAGGAGACCAACCCATGGGATTTTTGGCAAACAAGAACATACTCATCACCGGATTGTTGAGCAATCGTTCCATCGCTTGGGGTATCGCCCAAGCCATGCAAAGGGAAGGGGCACAACTGGCCCTTACCTATCAAGGCGATGCGGTGCGCGGCCGAGTGGAGAAACTGGCCACAGAATTGGGGGTTACTGAACTCTATCCCTGTGACGTAGCGCAAGACGATCAAATCGAGGCTCTCTTTCATTCACTGGGACAACGCTGGGACGGACTGGATGGTATCGTTCATTCCATTGCCTTTGCCCCTCGTGAGGCCCTCAGCGGGACTTTTCTGAATTCGGTAACCCGGGAAAACTTTCGTATTGCCCATGACATCAGTTCCTATAGTTTCGCGGCCCTGGCCAAAGCCGGTGCCCCCCTCATGGCCGGTCGTCAAGGTGCTCTGCTGACACTGTCCTACTTGGGCGCCGAACGTTCCGTACAAAATTACAATGTCATGGGACTGGCCAAGGCCAGTCTCGAGGCCAATGTCCGTTACCTGGCACAAAGTCTGGGGCCTGAGGGCATTCGGGTCAACGGTATTTCTGCGGGTCCCATCAAAACCCTGGCCGCCGCCGGCATCGGTGATTTCGGCAAGATTCTTGGCTATGTGGAACAAACCTCCCCCCTGCGCCGCAATATCACCATCGAGGAAGTGGGAAATGTGGCGGCTTTTCTGTGCAGTTCCCTGGCTTCCGGTGTAACGGGAGAGATTCTTCATGTGGACGGCGGTTTTTCCAGTACCGTCCCCGGCATGGGTGGCTGAATCATAGGGAAAACCCGGAGGTCTCCGGAAGGTCAGTGCTGGGGAGACTCTTCCAGCACGCTCTTGTCCACGACCTGAATGGTGGCCTTTTTACGCAAAGCGGCCATGAATTCTTCCATGGCTCCATCTCCATAGGCGCGCGTCAAACCCGTTTCAGCTTCTTTGCGCGTGGCAGATTCATCGGTACGTCCCGGTTGAATCTGAGTAACCCGCACCAGCACAAACCCGCCCTCGGGGGTGGACGCCCCCGCATAACCGGGCAAATGTCGTTCATCCACCCGGAAGGCAGGGGTCACCACTGCGGAGGGCAAACCGCCGGCATAGGCCTGCTGGCGTGTCAAAAGCCGCTCTCCTGACCAGGTCAGGGCAGGATCCGTCCTGCCTGCCTGTAATTCCTTGAGTTTTTCTTCTCCCGCCTGACGGGCCAAAACCGCCGCCTGCTGTTCCTCCAGCCGTTGCTCGATGGAAGGAGCCACCTGTTCCAAGGGTTTCAGCATCGCCGCTTGATCCTGGGTGACCCGGGCGGCCACCAGCAGACCCGGCGCCACCTCGATGGCAGGCGTATTGCGATGATCTCTGATCACTGCTGAAGAAAATAATGCCTGTTGCAACTTTGGATTGGACCAGATTCCTGTTTTCTGGTCTTTGCTGATCCCACTGGCTGTCTGCACCGTCAAGTGAAATTTGTCGGCAGTCGGCTGTAAACTGCCGGATTGCTCATAAACCAGGGTAGTAAAGGCATCGGCCTCCTCGGAAAATTTCTGGCTGGCCTTCTGGCGGCGAATCTCTGCAGTCAGTTGGGGCGTAACTTCCTCAAGACTTAAATGCTTCGCTTCGTGGATATCCGTCACCTGAATCACATGATAACCAAAGTCTGTTTCAACGGGTCCGGAAAATTCCCCCTTGTTCAAGGCAAACACGGCTTTCTCGAAGGGAGGCGTCATGGTTCCCCGGGCAAAAAACCCTAGATCCCCTCCCTGACTTGCCGATCCCGGGTCCTGGGACTCAACTTTGGCCACCGCCGCAAACTGTTCAGGATGAGCCTGCAAACGCACCAGTAACTGTTGCGCGTGCTGTTTGATCGACTG
>NZ_JPOQ01000002.1 GCF_000735045.1 Ferrovum myxofaciens | reverse complement strand
ACGCCTTGCCATCAACTCAGACGCCTGCAACCGACATATACTGCCCGAGTTATTTTATATCGCCTATTTGTACCTTCGTACCAAGTGCAACTGTTCAATGGGAGTTTTAGAAGTCAATCCACGTCATGCAAAATACTACGAAAAAAAACTTGGATTACACCCTATCGGCCCCACGAGACATTGCTCTCGGGTAGGCGCACCGTCAGTCCTGATGAATGCCGACTTTACCCATCTTGAAGATAGGGTAAAGTCGGCATTCATCAGGAGTACACTGCACGACAAGTTCCATGCGCCGCATTTCTTTTCTAACAGCCATGCCTTGACCCTACCCAGATCCCTGGAAATAGGGGAATTTAATAATGCCATAACCCCCCCCTTGAGAGTTGGTAGGACCCCCCTAACGGCGTTTTTCAGGACAGATGGCGCTGGGTTGGGTGACGGAAAATCTAATAGAGAATCATGATCGTAGCAAGATCTTTCGGTCAGTGGCAGAATCTAATTGCACAGGAGCAACGTAGTAATTGTGCGGATATACAACCAATTAAAATTTATTAGGGGTGTATTGATGAAAGCTCAAAAAAATATTATCGGTCCTACACTGCCACTGTTGGGGCTTGGGCTTCGTGGGGTTTGGATTGACAAGTTTACGTTGGCGTGGTTGAGGTAAATTCATCAAAAATTATTTTCGGTGGAGAACGCCCGTTCACGGTAATAACTGGTCAGACATTTTGTCTGATGAAGAACTTCCGTTGCGCTCAGAATTATTTAGCGCAGAGCAGATGGCGCAGCATGGAAAAACTTGTGCAGCATCGCACCGTTTGGCTTCGGGGTATGGATCGGATCAACTTCTGGCCCGGCTGACGGAAAACGAGAGCGCGCTGGTTGGCGTGTGCAACTTGCTGACGGGGGCGGTAACATCGAAGCGCCGTATTACGCCAGCCGGGGAATGGTTACTCGACAATTTCCATCTCATCGAAGAACAGATCAGAACAGCCAAGAGACACCTGCCGAAGGGGTACAGTCAGGAACTTCCCTGCCTGGCATCCGGCCCATCGGCTGGGTACCCGCGGGTATATGCCATTGCTCTCGAGCTCATTGGGCATGGTGATGGTCGGGTTGATACGGAAAGTCTCTGTAATTTCGTGACCTCCTACCAGACCGTTACGGACCTCAAATTGGGTGAGTTGTGGGCTATCCCGATCATGCTGCGATTGGCAGTCATCGAAAATCTCCGTCGGGTCAGCATACGGATCGCCGCACGGTGGCATGAGCGAGACAGGGCTGATTCCTGGGCGGACAAGATGACGGAGACCGCAGAGAAGGATCCGAAAAGTCTGATTCTCGTGATTTCCGACATGGCACGTTCAAACCCACCCATGGTCAGTCCGTTTGTCTCGGAACTTGCACGCCGATTGCGTGGACGAGGGCCAGCTCTGGCTTTGCCCCTGACCTGGATTGACCAGAGTCTCTCCGAATCAGGACAGACCATCGATCAGTTGGTACAGTCGGAAAACCAGCAGCAAGCTGGCGATCAGGTTTCCATCAGCAATTGTATCGGCAGTCTACGGGTTCTGGTTGCGATGGACTGGCAAGAATTTGTGGAGAACATGAGTGTCGTTGAGCAGATCCTTCGTGAGGACCCTGACGGTGTCTACAGCAGGATGGATTTCTCCACCCGTGATCGTTATCGCCACGCAACAGAAAGGATAGCGAAGAAAGGTCGTCGCACGGAAAGGGAGGTGGCTTCCATAGCCATCGATTTGGCGCGCACCAGTAGTGTATCCACGCTTGTTGAGCGTGCGCGGCATGTCGGCTTTTATCTGATCGACAAGGGAGTGCCGAAGTTGGAGCGTGCGGCCGAAGTTCGCTTCTCCAGATTTGAAACCTTCACGAGAGCGGTGCGTCGGCACCCCTTGTGCCTCTATCTGGGCGGCATCGCTCTGATCGCAATGACACTCACGGGGATCTTGTCATTTCAAGCAGTTGCCAATGGAATGCCGGCTTGGATGCTGGCGCCCCTCTGTATTCTATTGCTGCTGGTTTCCAGCCAACTGTCCGTGGCCTTGATGAACTGGCTGGCAACATTACGGGTAAAGCCCGAAGGGTTGCCAAAAATGGACTTCTCCAAAGGAATCCCTCCGGGCTTCCGAACGTTGGTGGTAGTTCCTTCACTCCTGACGAGCGTTCAGGATATCGAGAAACTGGTTGAAGCACTGGAAGTCAGATTTTTAGCAAACCGCGATGATCACCTGCATTTTGGCCTATTGACGGATTATTGTGATGCACCACAGGAATTTCTCCCGGAAGACAGTTCCCTGGTACAACGGGTACATACGCGAATAATCGAACTAAATGAAAAATACAGCAGTGTCGGTGATGGAACCAAGAGCAATATTTTCTTTCTGTTCCATCGTCCGAGACGATGGAACCCGCAGGAACGGATCTGGATGGGTTACGAACGCAAGCGTGGCAAACTTGCGGACTTGAATGTTCTGCTGCGCAGTAGCGAGTCGGGTGTTTCCGGGGATACTTTTTCACTCGTCGTCGGGGATGTCTCGATTCTGTCCGGTGTGAAGTTTGTCATAACTCTCGATGCAGATACACAGTTACCGCGCGATGCTGCATGCCAGTTTGTTGCAACGATGGCGCATCCGCTCAACCATGCTCACTATGATGAAAAAAAACAGCGCGTGACGGAAGGCTACGGCATTCTGCAACCGCGTGTGGCGATCAGCATTCCCGGAGTGAACCGATCACATTACGCCCGACTGTACGGAGGTGAACCCGGGATTGACCCCTACACCCGCGTCGTTTCCGACGTCTATCAAGACCTTTTCGGAGAGGGTTCGTTCATCGGCAAAGGTATATACGAGGTCGATGTTTTCGAGCGCGCACTCAGTGGACGCTTTCCGGAGAATCGTATCCTCAGCCACGATCTTCTTGAAGGGTGTTATGCGCGGGCAGGGTTATTGAGCGATGTACAGTTGTATGAAAGTTATCCATTGCGTTACAGCGCCGATGTAAGTCGCCGTCACCGCTGGATACGCGGAGATTGGCAGATTGCGGGATGGCTGCTGCGCTATGTGCCCAAAAACCGGGCGGGTGACACCCGTTGCAATCGAAAGAATAGGCTATCTCGATTGTCGCAATGGAAATTGTTCGACAATCTTCGGCGTAGCCTCGTCCCTCCGGCATTGGTATTGCTGTTGTTGTTGGGGTGGATGCTACTGCCGTGGGCCTGGTTGTGGACCTTGTCAGTTCTGGGTAGTTTATTGATTCCTATATTTTTTTCTTCGGTCTTCGACCTGTTTCGCAAACCAGAAGAGGTGTTGTTGAGGCAGCATCTCAGGGCAGTTACTCGCTCGGTTACTCGACGTTTTATGCAAGCCGGATTTGAGCTTACGTGCCTCCCCTATGAAGCGTTTTTCAGTTTGGATGCCATTGGGCGCACGACTTGGCGGATCTTGGTGACACACAGACGACTGCTGGAATGGAATCCCTCCTTTGAAGTCGATCAAAAGTTGGATAAACAGGAGCACAGTGATCTCATTTCCTGCTTCCGGGAGATGTGGATTTCCCCCGTGGTTGCCGTTTCAGCGGCGATTACCTTGATCGCATCGACCCCTGCAGTGCTGGTGCCGGCAGGGCCGATTTTATTCTTGTGGAGCATCTCGCCCGTCATTGCTTGGTGGATAAGCCTTCCTCTGGCACGTCGCAAGGCCGCCTTGACGAATGAACAAATGCTTTTCCTGCGCATGCTTGCACGCAAGACCTGGGCCTTTTTTGACCACTTTGTGGGGGAGGAAGACCATTGGCTCCCTCCCGACAACTTTCAGGAGTATCGTCCTGTCTCGGTGGCTCATCGCACATCACCGACCAATATCGGGTTGGCGCTATTAGCCAATCTGTCCGCCTATGATTTCGGATATATTTCGGCTGGAAAACTGATCGAACGCACGAACGATACCCTGCGTACGATGGAAGGTTTGCAGCGTTATCGAGGGCACTTCTACAACTGGTATGACACGTTGACTCTACAACCGCTGCTGCCCTTGTACGTATCGACGGTGGATAGCGGAAATCTGGCTGGCCATTTGCTGACGTTGCGTGCAGGTTTGCGCGTTCTTGCGGATGACAGAGTTTTTGGAATGAAATTGTTGGATGGTCTGCAAGATACCCTGATGATTTTTTTGGATACGATGAATGGGAATTCTGCGGATCTGATGGCAGAGTTGCGGAATGAACTGGAAACTCTGGCCGCTGCACCACCCAACACTACTGGGGAACTGCGCGCGTATCTATTGCGGTTGGAGGCTGGTGTTTTCATGCTCGTCAAGGGAGCCGAGGTCGATACCGAGGGAGAGAGCGAATCGTCCTGGTGGGGGCAGGCCCTGACCCGTCAAATCCGCGCAATCCTGGATGAGTTGAACCATCTCATTCCGTGGGTTTTGCTGCCGGAAGTACCGGGTGGGTTGGAAGCGTTTGCAGATCTGGATAGAATTCCGACATTACGTGAACTGGCACGGTTGGACGAAGATCTGCGTTCGGTTATCGAGTTTTGGCTCAATGAGGGACTCACTCCTTCCCAGCACGATTGGCTCACCGACTTACAACGGCAGATTGGCAAAGGGAGCCTGCGTGCCAGAAACAGGATGGCTACCATCGAATCCCTGATCTTTCAATCCGAAGATCTAGCCCGCATGGAGTATGAATTCCTGTTCGACAGGAGGCGCCATTTATTGACCATTGGCTATAATGTGAGTGAGCGGCGGGTGGACCCGGGTCACTACGATCTGCTGGCTTCCGAGGTGCGTTTGTGCTGTTTCGTGGCCATTGCACAAGGGCAACTACCGCAAGAAGTCTGGTTTTCTCTGGGGCGTCTACTGACTGCTGCCGGAGGGGAACCGGTTCTCTTGTCGTGGAGCGGTTCGATGTTCGAGTACCTGATGCCGCTCCTGGTCATGCCCACCTATGATAATACCTTGCTCGATCAGACCTGCAAGGCGGCAGTGAGCAGTCAGATCGAGTATGGAAGGCAACTCGGCGTGCCTTGGGGTATGTCGGAATCGTGCTACAACACGGTGGATGTGCACCTCAATTATCAATACCGTGCCTTCGGCATACCTGGCCTGGGGCTAAAGCGTGGACTGGCCGAGGATACGGTCATCGCTCCTTACGCCTCGATGTTGGCGCTGATGGTTGCACCTGAGGAGGCGTGCGTGAATCTGCAACTTCTCTCGACCGAAAGGCTGATCGGGCGGTTCGGTTTCTTTGAGGCAATAGATTACACGCCGGCACGGCAACTACGTGGACAAGCCGGTACGGTGGTCAGATCCTTCATGGCCCACCATCAGGGAATGAGTTTGCTCTCTTTGGCCTATCTGATTCTGGACCGGCCGATGCAGCGGAGGTTTGAATCGGAGCGGATGTTTCAGGCGGTTATGCCCCTACTCCAGGAGCGAATTCCCAAGGCCACGGGGTTGTTTTCACATACGACGCAACTATTAGGTGCTCGTTCGGTGTCGGTTGCCACGGAGATGCCGGTTCGTGTCTACGGAACGCCTGACACGCCGGTACCCGAGGTTCAGTTGCTATCCAATGGTCGTTACCATGTGATGATTACCAGTGCTGGCGGTGGTTACAGTCGCTGGAAAGACATTGCTGTTCTGCGTTGGCGTGAAGACAGCACCTGCGACAATTGGGGTTTGTTCTGCTACATCCGCGCAGTGGCGAGCGGGGTATTCTGGTCGACGGCGTATCAACCGACGCTCAAGCGTCCCAAGAGTTATGAAGCGATTTTCTCCGAAGGCCGCGCCGAGTTTCGTCGTCGTGATTTTATCGGGGTGGACGACGGCGATTTCGAAACGCATACCGAGATCGTTGTCTCACCGGAAGATGATATCGAATTACGCCGGACCCGCATCATCAACCGGTCGCGACAAAGCAAGGAAATAGAGATCACCAGTTATGGCGAAGTGGTGATCGCTTCACCGGCTGCGGATACGCTCCATCCAGCCTTCAGTAATTTGTTCGTGCAGACGGAAATCTTGCGGGAACGTCATGCGATCCTGTGCACGCGTCGTCCCCGTTCTCTTACTGAACAGACACACTGGATGTTTCATTTGATGACTGCCTATGGCGCAAAGATCATCGAAGTGTCCTACGAAACTGATCGCCTGCGCTTCATTGGGCGCGCAAGAAGCGTCGTCAATCCTTTGGCCATGAGCAGCAATTCAGCAGCGCTCTCAGGTACCGATGGCTCGGTGCTGGATCCGATCGTGGCCATCCGTTATCGCATCATGCTCGATCCCGAACAGTCAGTTACCGTGGATATGGTATCCGGCATTGGTGACAACCGGGATATGGTCTTGAATTTGATCGATAAGTACCAGGATCGGTACCTCTCCGATCGTGTCTTTGACCTGACCTGGCCTCACAGTCAAGTGGTATTGCGGCAACTGAATGCCACCGATGCTGATGCTCAACTCTATGCAAGACTGGCTGGTTCCATCCTCTACGCCAATGCTTCCTTGCGTATCGATGCGGCCGTAATCATCAGGAATCGTCGTGGTCAGTCAGGTCTGTGGGGTTATGCCATCTCCGGAGATTTGCCAATCGTCCTGCTACAGATCGGAGACGAGGCCAATATCGATCTTGTGCGCCAACTTGTGCAAGGCCATGCTTATTGGCGCATGAAAGGTCTGGCGGTGGACATGGTGATCTGGAATGAAGATCATCTGGGGTACCGTCAACGATTGCAGGAACAGATCATGGGACTGATCGCATCGGGCATCGAAGCCGCTGTGATCGATCGGCCAGGGGGCATATTCGTGAGGACAGCAGAACAGATATCCAGTGAGGACCGTATTCTGCTTCAGTCGGTTGCGCGCATCATCCTCACGGATGGACAAGGAACGCTGGCGGAACAACTTGGTCGTCGCAGCCTTGTGGTACCGCGCATGCCTAGGTTCAAGCCGACACGTCTGCAGGATCCCGATATTTCTCCCGATATTGTGATGCCGCGCACGGATCTGACTCTGTTCAATGGATTGGGAGGTTTTACTCCGGACGGACATGAATATGTCATTGTGCTTGAGTCTGGCGCAGTGACGCCCGCACCCTGGGCGAATGTTCTGGCCAACCCATATTTTGGAACGGTCCTGTCGGAAAGCGGGGTTGCTTATACCTGGAGTGAAAACGCGCATGAATTTCGTTTGACACCGTGGTACAACGACCCGGTGGGTGATTTGAGCGGAGAAGCGCTTTATCTTCGTGACGAAGAATCCGGATATTTCTGGTCACCCACCCCGCTCCCTGTTCGTGCATCGGCACCTTATGTTGTCCGCCATGGATTTGGTTACAGTGTTTTCGAACATAGATCGGGCGGGATTTACTCGGAGTTGTGGGTTTACGTGGCGATGGACTCTTCCGTCAAGTTTTCCGTATTGAAAGTGAGAAATGAATCAGGCCGTACGCGCAAACTCTCGGCCACTGGCTATGTCGAGTGGGTGCTGGGAGATCTTCGTGAAAAATCGGCCATGCATGTTGCCACTGAAATCAATGTACGGAACGGCGCACTATATGCGCGCAACCCCTACAACACAGAGTTTGCCGACCGTGTAGCCTTCTTTGATGTGGATGACGCTGCGCGCGGAGTAACTGGTAACCGCATGGAATTCATTGGACGCAATGGTTCACTGAAAAATCCTGCAGCCATGCATCGGTCAGGCCTTTCAGGCAAAGTGGGGGCTGCTCTGGATCCTTGCGCCGCGCTTCAGGTGAATTTCGATCTGGCCGACGGACAACAGCGTGATATCGTGTTCCGACTTGGGGTTGGTCGTAATGTCGAGGAGGCTGACCAACTCGTGCAGCGGTTTCGCGGTGATTTGGCTGCACGCAGTGTGCTCGAAGGGGTGTGGCACCACTGGAACCACACATTGGGTGCGGTACAAGTCGAAACGCCTGATGCATCCCTGAATATACTCGTCAATGGCTGGTTGGTCTACCAGACATTGGCTTGCCGTCTTTGGGCTCGTAGCGGTTACTACCAATCGGGGGGTGCCTTTGGTTTTCGCGACCAATTACAGGATGTGATGGCGCTCGTTCATGCCGAACCAGAGTTGGTGCGCGAACATTTACTTTTATGCGCGAGTCATCAGTTCGAGGAAGGAGATGTACAGCACTGGTGGCATCCACCATCCGGTCGAGGGGTGCGTACCCATTGCTCGGACGATTATCTCTGGCTCCCTTTGGCGGTCTGCCGTTATGTGACGAGTACGGGAGACCGGGGTGTGCTGGATGAACTAGTGCCTTTCCTGGAAGGTCGATCCATCGGACCCGAAGACGATTCCTACTACGACTTGCCTGGGCAGTCCACCGATGTGGCCAGCCTTTATCAGCACTGTGTCCGGGCCATCCGGCGGGGAATGAATTTCGGCGAACACGGATTGCCTCTGATCGGTTCCGGCGATTGGAACGACGGCATGAATCTGGTGGGAATACATGGCAAGGGCGAAAGTATCTGGTTGGGGTTTTTTCAGTGTGAAGTGCTCAGGCAGTTTGCTGCAATAGCAGAGGCGTATGGGGACTCCGCATTTGCAGACCTATGCCGGGAGACGCGAGTTCGGCTGAGCGTCAGTATTGATGAGCAGGGTTGGGATGGAGAATGGTACTTGCGTGCTTACTTTGACGATGGTACTCCTCTAGGATCCGGGAGCAATGAGGAATGCCAGATCGATTCGATTTCTCAAAGTTGGTCCGTGCTGTCCGGGGCAGGGGACCCAATTCGTTCCAGAAAAGCCATGAATGCCCTGGACGAACGGCTCCTACGGCGCTCTGACGCACTCATTCAATTGCTTGACCCACCTTTCGACAAGTCGAACCTGAATCCGGGATATATTCGTGGGTACACCCCCGGAGTGAGAGAAAACGGGGGGCAGTACACCCATGGGGCCGTCTGGGCTGCCATGGCCTTTGCCGAATTGGGTGATGTCAAGCGTGCATGGGAGTTGTTGACCATGATCAACCCGATAAACCATACGAACTCAGCCGAAAAAAACGCGGTCTATAAAGCGGAACCCTACGTCATCGCCGCGGATGTTTATGCCAGTACACCCCATACCGGTCGTGGGGGATGGAGTTGGTATACGGGTTCAGCAGGCTGGATGTATCGGCTGGTTGTGGAATCCTTGCTGGGTCTCAGGGTCAAGGGGGACACGTTGAGTTTTTCTCCTCGCATGCCCGCAGGTTGGCAGTCCTTCAAGATGCACTACCGGTATCGCGAGACTGTCTATCACATCACTGTATCGCAAATGCGTGCCAATGATGATCCATCGAGTACCGGGGTGAAGGTGACGTTAGATGGTGTCGATCAAGGGGACGGAATCATTTCCATGGTTGATGATCATTGCGATCATCTGGTGGAAATAATGGCTTTGACCTCTTTATCCAACTGAAGCAAGGATGGGCATATCTGCCTGCATTTACCCTCTGGGGCACAACCGTTTCGAAAAAAAACCGCATTGATCAAGGCGTGCGTTACCGCACAGAGTTTTTTTGACCCAAGAGCGACAATCATACGACATGCAGTAAGTCGTACCCAGGTTTTTGGAGTGTGAATCTGCCCGAGTTAGTGGGCAGGCCGAGGAGTTTCAATTTGTCATCTGGTCTGGAGTAGAAAAAATGCTCGAAACTGTTGCAGTCATCTTGATTGTCCTCTGGTTACTGGGTATAGTTTCCTCGTATACCATGGGCGGGTTCATACACATTCTCCTGGTCGTGGCGATTGTGGTGATATTGATACGCGTTGTTCAGGGTCGTCGCCTGTAGTGTGGCTCCTGTTGATTTTTTCCTTCAGCACACTGCGGGTCAGGGCTTTGAATTTTTTGGCCATAAAAGAATAGGAATTCACCATGAACACGATAGAGTTGGAACCAGAGAAAAGCATGAAAAAATTATCCGATGAAGTCACCAAGGAGCAACTGATTGCTGATTTCATGGTGGTATTAGCGGATGCCGAAGCGTTGCTGAAAGTTTCTGCCAATCAGGGTGGCGAAAAACTGGCTGAGGTTCGCGCCAAGGCTGAAGAGTCATTCAGAATGATGAAAGCCAAGATGTCTGGGACGCAGGATCTACTGCTTGCCAAAACCAAAACGGCCACTGATGCAACGGACGCTTACGTTCACGATAATCCTTGGAGCGCCATCGGCGTTTCTGCCGGTATTGGCCTGTTGATCGGCTTGCTCATTGGTCGTCGCTAAACAGGGCGCGTCATGACTGAAAAGACATCCGGCGCACGCGCCGGGCTGTTTACTTCCCTGAAAGTTCTTGTAACAACGCTGATTGCAGTCGCACATACGCGCCTGGATTTGTTGTCCACAGAACTGGAAGAGGAACGAGAGTATTTTCTGGCGCAACTGATTTTGATCCTGATGGCACTGTTTCTCCTCGGGGTTGGAGTGGTTCTGGCAACGATCCTGCTTGTAATCGCTTTCTGGGATACACATCGTCTCCTTGTGTTGGGCCTTTTTTCCGGATTTTTTCTAGTGGCTGGCATGATGGCTTGGGGCGCAGCTTGGCGCAAAGCGAAGGTAAAGCCAAAGCCATTTTCAGCAAGTTTGTCGGAGTTGTTCAAAGATCGACAACAGGTTGATATTCGTTGATGCATGATAAATTAGCCAGACTGGAAAAACGTCGCGAAAGCCTGGTTGCCCAGGCGATAGTGCAACGCAGGATATTGACGCAGAATGTCAAGCCGTGGCTTGTACCTTTGACGCTGGCTGATCAGGGGCTGTCCGTTCTGTATTTTGTCAAGAAGCACCCTGTTTTGATAGTCGGCGGCGTTCTGCTTTCGGCGTTTCGTTCTAACCCCCTTGGAAAATATTTGAGACAGGGCTTGGTAACGTGGCTGGCCATCCGTAACCTACTGTGATTTAAAGACAGGGTTAAGTTGCAGAGGGTGCGATCAATGCCAGAATTCGATCACCGCTCACCGGAGCAATAGTCTCATCGGCATGTAGTACGCGCAAAATATGCTCCCCAGTGATCATGAAGAGGGGTAGGAAGCCGGCCTTGTGTTGTTCCTGGTAAGACTCCCAGGAAAAGTTTTCGCTCAGGAGAGTGGTATGGATTTTCCAGCCGTTATCCAAAAGTTGGGAGAGTCGTGAGTAGGTCACATCTCCCCCAAAAAGATAACTTCCTCGGTAGGGTGCTGCCACCTGCTGTCGGTCGCGCCCAACCATGGCGTTTTCGTCGGTCAGGATAAAGACATGGTCCAGGCCAAACTCTGGTTTATAACGCATACTTGCAATGATGTTGAGGGAGTGATCTTCGGCCAGGCCGAGCATGTAGCCAAAGTCGAGTAAATCGAGATAACGATCTGCTTGCACGGAAACAGGATGGGCATAAAAAGTGTTGATGCCTGTTGCGCGTGCTTTACGGATTTGAGCGAAGTCATTATCCAATAACAGGCAGGCAAAGCCCGCCTGATCCAAGGTTTTGGCAATGATCTGAGCGACAGAATTGGCACCAATGATGAGGATGCTCTGTGGTTCTTTCTCGTCCACATTCAGTAATTTGGCCAAAGGTCTGGCCGTGAGGCTGGGCAGAAGGACGCTGGCGATAATGAGCGCGAAGGTCAGGGGAACGAAGAGCGAAGCATGGGGATAGTGGACCGCCTGCAAGGTTTGTCCGAGCACCGCCGCAGTGGCCGCAGCAACGATGCCGCGCGGTGCGATCCAGGCGACGAGGACCCGTTCCCGCCAATGCAACTCCGATCCCCAGGAGGCGAGGGCGACCTTGATGGGTTGTGCGACGACTTGGATGACCACGAGCAGACCGAGTCCGGGCCCCAGCACCGCACGAATCTCCGTGAGATTCAAACGTGCCGCCAGAATGATGAAGAGCAGGGAGATCAGCAGGATGGAGAGGCTTTCCTTGAAATCCAGGATATTGTCCAAGGGTACGTCACGCATGTTGGCGAGCACCATTCCGATGAGGGTGACCGCCAGCAGGCCAGAATCTTTGACCAAGACATCGGACAAGGCAAAAATCATGAGCACGCTTGCCAAGACGAGGAAGGGGTGCAGATAGTCTGGTACTACCCGGCGTCGTAGTACCCATCCCAGAGTGAAGCCACCTGCCACCCCTAGGGTGGTACCCGCTGCCACGATGCGCAGAAAGTTCAAGCTGGCCTCCCCCAGGGATGCGGTGGCGGAATTGTGGGCTACCAGCGCTTCGAATACGATCACACTGAGGAGTACCCCAATGGGATCGATGAGGATGCTTTCCCAGCGTAATACCTTGGCAATCTTGGCGTTCGGGCGGACGCTACGCAGGATGGGCGCAATGACTGTGGGGCCGGAAACTACGGTGACCGCACCAAAGAGAACAGCCATGGGCCAAGGGAAATGCGCAAGCCAGTGGGTAGCGATACTGATAATTGTCCAAGTGCTGAATACGCCCAAGATCAATAGGCGCTGGATGACCGTGCCGAGACCACGGAGTTCGCTCAAACGCAGCGATAGGGCACCCTCAAAGAGGATAATGGCCACGCACAGAGAGACGGCGGGGAAGAGCAGTGGTCCAAAAATCGCATCTGGTCGTAGCCAGCCGAGAATGGGTCCAAGCAGAATGCCCAGTATCAACAAAAAAAGAATGGCGGGTAATTTGATCCGCCAAGCGATCCACTGGCTGAGAAGACCGAGGAATAACAGACTGGCAATGAGGAAAACAACGCCAAAGTTGACGTTCATTGATGGTGTGTTGGCGCCGACCGAAACTCTGAAAGACGCCGCACCGCATCAAGGCCTACCTTCGCCTTGAACTCGGGGGTGTGAACTTTCCTCTTCTTCGCTTCGCTCATTTCGCTCATCCTTTATGACAGCGTACAGCATAAACTACTGTCTTGATTTCAGGGTCCACCATAGTTTGCATTTATCTAACTTAACGCCAGAATAGAAAGCACTTGAGGGGAATGGGTGCGATCACGCGGTTACTTGGGGAATCTCTGCCCAGTGGGTGGTGTAATTGGGGGATTTGAAACCGCGCCGCATGCGCCAACTGTTCTCAATCCCCGAGGAGGCCAGTTTTAGTGTGTCCTGCCCCATGCGATGGTTGATGGTGTCCATGACTTTCATGAGTCGGGATGAGCGGGCTTCTGCTGCGGGATCATCAAATAGGGTGGGGTGCAGGGTGGCCTTAGCTTCCAGTGCCATCAGGACCACCCCGGCCTTCTTGTATTTGAATCCTGACCGGTAGAGGTGCTGAAGTCCATGCAGGGCCGCTTGAGTCAAATAGCGCGTGTCATCCGTGGACTTGACCAAGGGGACCACCTGAGAAGGATGGTACTGGGGTGCCTCTGGGTTGAAAGGGTTGGTCTGGATATGAACTCCGACAATCCCTGCCACGGAGTGTTGGGCGCGCAGTTTCTCGGCAGCTCGGCTCATATAGCTGCTTACGGCCTCCCTCAGATTTTCCAGAGTTTCCACGGGTCTGCCAAAGGATCGGCTGGAAATGATCTGTTGCTTGTTGGCACTTTCTTCTTCCAGTTCGATGCAGGGCAGGCCATTCAGTTCGGCCACCGTGCGCTCCAAGGTGATGGAGAACTGTTGGCGAATCCAGCGTGGGTCGGCATGCTTGAGTTCCTGCACCGTTCTGATATTCAGGGTCTCCAGACGGGGGGTGAGTTTGCGTCCCACGCCCCATACCTCGGAGACTGGGAGGCTTTTCAGAAGATCGTCAAGTTCCCGAGGGGAGAACCGACCAAAATCGCAGACCCCTCCATAGCCCTCCCGTTTCTTGGCCACATGGTTGGCGAGTTTGGCTAGGGTTTTGGTGGTGGCAATGCCGATACTCACGGGAATGCCCGTGCCTTGCTTGATCCGGCGGCGGATTTTTTGACCATAGGCGATGAGATCCCAGTGTTCAAAACCAGCCAGACCTAAAAAACACTCATCGATGGAATAGATTTCCTGCTGGGGAGAGAACTGGCTCAATAACTGCATGACTCGGGCTGACATATTCCCGTATAAGGCATAGTTGCTGGAGTAGGCGAGGATGCCATGGCGTTTGGCCATCTTTTCGATCTGGAACCAGGGTACTCCCATGGGAAGGCCCAAGGCTTTGACTTCATTGCTCCGGGCCACAACGCACCCATCGTTGTTGCTCAAAACGACAATGGGTTTGCCTTCCAGTTTTGGGTTGAACGCCCGTTCACAGGAGGCATAGAAGTTATTGCAGTCCACCAGAGCGATGGAAGACACCATGACTCTCCTCAGTCGAACCTGCGAATGGTGGAGGTGACCACTCCCCAGCATAAAAGCTCCTGGCTGTCGCGGAGAACAATATCCTTGAAGTGGGGATTCTGGGCTTTCAGCACGGGGCGCCCGTCCTCGAATGCCAGACGCTTGACGGTCAACTCTCCATCGATGACGGCAACGATGATTTTGCCGGGCACGGGTTCCAGGCCACGGTCCACCACCAGCATATCGCCATCAAAAATTCCAGCTCCCGTCATGGAATGGCCTTTGACCTTCACGAAAAATGAGGTGGCCTTATGGGGAACCAGGTATTCGTTGAGGTCGAGGGTGGTCTCGATATAATCATCCGCGGGGGAGGGGAACCCGGCCGGGACCTTATGGGCATACAAGGGTAATGCTTGATGCGCAGGTTCCGGGGCGGGATGAAAAACCTCGACGGAGGCAAGAACCTGACTCAGGCGGTGTTGGGCCTGACGGGACGACAGAAATTCCTTGATTACGCCCAGGGTGCTAACCGGGATACGAATGGTTTGGGTGGGTTCCCCGTAGAGACCGGTTCCGTGCTTGCGCCCAGAACCGGAACGGGTGCCACCCCAAGTAGGCGATTTCTCTTTCATATCGCTATTGTGACGATAATCAAGATGGCTGGCAAGAGGAGTGTGATGTTTCAACCTCCTCCAGTTGTGATCACCATGGACAGGTTCTCCCTCGGGTATTTTGTACTGTGGGACCTAAAATGCAAATGACTACAGGCGACCGCTTTTCATCCAAGGCGGTTGTCCGCTGGATGATATAGCGGGTCTTCCAATACGTTCACCTCCCTAGGTGTCAGGATACATGTCGCCTGAAAGTGTGATTTTTTGACAAAGACCAAGGGGCGGGAAACGGACGTGAAATGGAAAAGTACTCTGAAGAACGCCGCCTGCGCCAAGCATCACAACAAACACAGGAGCAGCTTGCTGCTGTACTAGGCATCGGGCAGGACGCCATTTCGCGTCTCGAAAAGCGCAGCGACATGTTGCTGTCAACTCTGCGGCACTATGTGGAAAGTATGGGCGGCAAGCTTGAACTCGTGGCTCAGTTCCCGAATCGGCCGCCGATGGTCATTGAGCACCTTGGGGTGGAAACAACTTCTGGTCGCAAAACTCGCGCAACGGCTTGAGCCCGCGCGCTTGATTGAGCGCTTGCGGACGCCGTTCATATTCGGAATTGCCACGCAGTGTTGGCGTCGACCGAAAACTGACCCACCCTGCCGACTGAATATTGACCCAGGACCGATCGTTGCTTTTTAAAGTCCCCTATAGGGGATCCGTAAATCCCTCGCCTTTAGGCGAGGGGCGCTAACCCGGACACTGGTGAGGTTGAATAAGTTATTGGATCGGTGTTATGCGGGTCACTTGGTACTGATCCTTCGCAGACTGGACCAGATCAAACTTGATCTTCTCGCCTACGATGATCTGATTGAGTTGTTTCTCGTTCTGCACAGCAAATGTCATGGTCATGGCTGGCCACTGAATACTGGGGATAGGTTCATGGGAAATGGTGATCCGGCTATTTGCCGTATCCACCTTCCGGACGATTCCAATCGCATGATGAACTTTTTTGCTCATCGGTTCAGCCATCGAGTCCGACATTGGCATGTTATTCATATTCATCCCATTCATATTCATGCCGTCGGCATGAGAAAGAGGCGTAACGGACAGCAAGGTGAGCAGGGCAAGGGTGGTTGAAGGCATTGTTTTCATGGTGGGTCATTTCCTTTTGGTTGAGTTGGTCGTGCGGTTGAAAAAGTCCATCGTCTGCCTGGACTGCGTGGCGAACGCAGCAACTGGTAAGCGGCCGGGATGATGAACATGGAAAGCAATGGGGCGGTGAGCATGCCCCCCGCCATAGGGGCCGCGATGCGGCTCATGATTTCGGAACCCGTTCCGCTCCCCCACAGGATAGGCATGAGTCCCGCCAGAATGACCGCCACGGTCATGGCCTTGGGACGTACCCGGAGCACGGCACCCGCACGGATGGCCTCCTCGAGAACCGTACGGGTTAGGGGAACATGGGTCGTCAAGTGTGCATCCAGTGCTTGCCGAAGATAGAGCAGCATGATGACGCCAAACTCGGCGGATACCCCGGCCAGCGCGATGAATCCCACCGCGGTGGCGATGGAAAGATTGTAATGCAAGAGATACAACAGCCAGAAGCCGCCTGTTAGAGCAAAGGGCAAGGTGCCCATGATCAGGATGGCCTCATCGATACGCCGAAATGTGAGGTACAGCAGCACGAAGATGATCATCAGAGTAGCCGGCACAACCACCTTTAAACGTGCATTGGCACGCTCCATAAACTCAAACTGACCCGAATAGGCGACGCTCACCCCTGGAACCAGACGAACATCATGGGATACGGCTCGGCGCAGGTCTCTCACCACGGAAGCCAGGTCGCGATCTCGCACATCGATATAAACCCAACTGGTCAGCCGTGCGTTCTCGCTTTTCAGCATGGGAGGGCCTTCGGCATAATGCAGATCGGCTACGGTCCCCAGCGTGATCCATTGTCCACCAGCCGTGACAAAGGGCAACTGGCGTAACGCTTCCAGAGTATTTCGATCAGAACGAGGATAGCGCACGCTGATGGGATATCGGGCGGTCCCTTCCACGGTTTCCCCCACCACTTCGCCGCCAATGAGGTGTGTGACCACGGACTGGACGTCACGGATGTTGAGTCCATAACGCGCAGCCCTCTCCCGATCGATATCGATCGTGATATAACGGCCACCGGAAAGCCGTTCGGCAAATGCCGAGGAAACCCCAGGCACGGACTTGGCCACCTTTTCGACTTCCAGTGCGATCTGGTCGATGGAGGCCAGGTCTGATCCGGAGATCTTTACCCCGATGGGACTTTTGATTCCTGTGGCGAGCATGTCGATGCGATTGCGAATGGGGGGGACCCAGATATTGGAGAGCCCTGGCACCTGAACGACCCGGTCCAACTCGGCCACCAGCGATTCCGGGGTCAATCCCGGACGCCATTGGTCACGGGGTTTGAACTGGATCGTGGTTTCGAACATTTCCATGGGCGCCGGGTCGGTGGCGGTTTCAGCGCGTCCTGCCTTGCCAAACACATGAGCCACTTCCGGCACGGTCTTGATCAGGCGATCCGTCTGCTGGAGCAGTTCGGCGGCCTTGGCTGCCGATAATCCGGGCAAGGCGGAAGGCATGTAAAGCAGGTCACCTTCATCCAGTGGCGGCATGAATTCACCTCCCAGTTGTGAAATCGGCCACAGCGTGGTAGCCAGAAACCCCAACGCGATCAGCAAAGTGGTTCTGGGACGGCGCAGCACCGCATCCAACAAGGGACGATAGGCTGTGATCAGCCAACGATTGAGGGGGTTGCTCTCTTCGTTCGGAATGTAACCGCGGATCAAATAGCCCATCAGGATGGGGATCAGAGTCACGGCCAACCCGGCTGCGCCTGCCATGGCATAACTTTTGGTAAAAGCCAGAGGTGCAAACATTCGACCTTCCTGGGCCTCCAGAGTGAACACGGGAAGAAAGGAGAGGGTGATGATGATCAGACTGAAAAACAGTGCGGGACCCACTTCTACAGCGGCATCGGTGACCACCTGCCAGTGTTCCGGCCCTTCCAGAGCATGCCCTGGGTGCTGCCGATGCCAGGCTTCGATCTTTTTATGGGCATTTTCGATCATGACCACTGCCGCATCCACCATGGCACCCACGGCAATGGCAATGCCGCCCAGAGACATGATATTGGCGTTGATTCCTTGATAACGCATCAGAATGAAGGCGGTGAGTACACCCAGAGGGAGCGAGATGATAGCCACCAACGCAGATCTGAGGTGCCACAGAAAGAGTCCGCAAACTGCCGCTACCACGATAAATTCTTCAATCAGTTTGTGGTCAAGATTTTCCACGGCACGATCGATGAGTTGACTGCGATCGTAGGTGGTGACGACCTCTACTCCTTGGGGCAAACTTTTTGCGAGGGCAGCGAGTTTGGTTTTGACGGCGGCGATGGTTTCTCGCGCATTCTTGCCGGAACGCAGGATGATCACGCCCCCCACCACTTCACCCTGACCGTCCAGTTCGGCAATACCTCGGCGCATCTCCGGACCCAGCCGAACTCGTGCCACATCGCCCAGATACACCGGGATGCCGGACTTGGGCAGGGCCACCGGAATGTGGCGAAAATCCTCCAGAGTTTTTAAATAGCCGGTGGCGCGCACCATGTATTCTGCCTCGCCCTGTTCCACCACGCCCCCGCCAGCCTCCTGATTGCCGTTGCGGATGGCCTCGATCAACTGGTCGGAAGTGATATGGTAAGCCGCCAGTCGCCCGGGGTCAGGCACGATCTGGTACTCGCGCACCATGCCACCCACCGAAGCCACTTCAGCCACATTCGGAACACTTTTCAATTCATACTTGAGAAACCAGTCCTGCAAACTACGCAATTCGGCAAGATCGTGCCGGCCAGTCCGATCCACCAGCGCATATTCAAAAATCCAGCCCACCCCCGTGGCATCCGGTCCAAGTGCGGTCCGCGCTCCGGTGGGCAGTTTTCCCTGGATCTGATTGAGGTATTCCAGGACCCGGGAGCGTGCCCAATAAAGATTCGTTCCATCCTCAAACAGCACATAGATGAAGGAATCTCCAAAAAACGAATAACCGCGCACCGTTTTGGCCCCAGGTACCGAGAGCATGGTGGTGGCCAGCGGATATGTGACCTGATCTTCGACGATTTGGGGGGCTTGGCCCGGCCACGAGGTACGGATGATGACCTGTACATCGGAGAGGTCTGGCAGCGCATCCACTGCGGTCGTGCGTACCGACCACACGCCCCAGGCGGTCAGGGCCAAAGTGGCTAGCAATACCAGAAAACGGTTGCGCACGGACCAACGGATGAAATGGGCGATCATTCTGGTTTTCCCGACTTTTCCATGCGTGCCAACACCCCTTTGAGGCTGGCCTCGGAGTCGATCAGGAACTGGCCTGAGACCACGATTTGTTCCCCAGGCTGCAGTCCGGCAAAAATCTCCGTTCTGTCGCCATCTTCGTGGCCCACCGTCACTTCCGCCGGACGAAAATGCCCCCCTTCCTCAGCCACGATGACCACACTCCGTTGGCCTGTGGCAATGATGGCTTCAGAAGGGATCAGCAACCGGTCGGGGCCCAAGGCTTTCTGGAGATGGACCTGGGCATACATGCCTGGGCGCAACCTGCCCTCCAGGTTAGACCATTCCGTCCGGACTTGCAGGGTACGCGTACCCTGTTCCAGAGCTGGCAGCAAGGCACGGATCTGACCTATAAACACGCGCCCCGGCCAGGTTGTGAAAGTGGCCGAGACCGGTTGATTCACGGCCAATCCTGCCGCTTGCGCTTCCGGTACTTCGGCATCCAGCCACACACTGTTCAAGCCGTTGATGCGTGCCAAGGTCTGGCCGGGCAGGATGGTCATGCCGGCACGGAGGTCGAGTTCCAGCAGTACCCCGCCCTGCGGTGCTGTTATGGTCACCACAGCTTGTGGTGACCCGGATTTTTCTATTTGAGCCACCAGAGATTCACTCATGCCCAATTGCAGCAATCGCGTGCGCGCCGCGCCCGTCAATCCGGGGTCCCCGGACTGGCGCAGAGACAGGTATTCCATCTGGGCTCCATACCACTCTGGTACACGCAGGTCGGCAAGGGCGGCTCCGGCCAGGATCACATCGTTGGGGGCGCGTGCGTATACCCGCTCCACCAGTCCTCCCGTGCGTGCTTGTACCACCGTCACCAGACGATCATTGAAGGCGAGTATCCCGACGACTTCCAGTCCGCGCGCAAGTCGGCCTTTCTCTACCGTGGCCAGCCTTACCCCCGTGTTCTGCGTCAATCGGGAGTCGATGTGTACGCCACTGTCCATCATGTTTTCCCCGCCATACATGGGAACCAGATCCATATCCATGAAGGGAGATTTACCAGGTTTGTGAAAATGTTGATCCGGCTTCATGGGATCGTACCAATACAGAACGGAGTGTCCAGAGGCCTCTGCAATGGGCGTTTTTGCAGGTCGGGTCATGGCGAATCGGTAACCTGCGCCGGCTCCCAAGGCAATCAAAGCCACAACGCTAGCGCCCATCAAAATCGTTCGTTTTGGATTCATGGTTGCATTTCCTCGGACAGATAACTCAACTCTGTTTCTATGGCAGCGCGCCGTGCCGCCAGATCAATGCGTTTCATGCGGGTATCGATGAGAAACTTGCGCGCATCAAGAACCGAGGTCAGCGGTTCCTGCCCTGAACGATACTCTGCCAGAGTCAAATCGACTTTCTGTTGTCCCAGCGGTAACCAGTCTTGATCAATTCGATCGATCTGGCGCACCAATGCGGTCTGTTCTGCCAACAAGGCTTCCAGTTGGGCCATATGATCACGCACCATGCTTTCCCGTTCGGCACTGACGCGTTCGAGTTCTTGCTCACGAGCAGCGATTTGAGGGTTCTGACGGGTCTTGGCAAAAATGGGTAGGTCGAAGGTAAATTGAACCGAAATCATGTCGCCAAAGAGGGGGGCGCGATGTTCATAATCCAGTTCTACCGCCCAGTCGGATTTTTTGGCTGCTTTAGCCAAGTTCACTTCAGCCCTTCCCGAATCTTCCTGGATCCCGAAAATGGCTATATCGGGATGACGATCCAGATTATGTCGTAAATGTTCCGGATTGGGGGTATATGCAGGGGGAGGGCCGGTCAAGGGTTCTGTGGCAATTGCACCCACCCAGCGGGCCAAATCGGCGCGTGCCTTGCTCAAGTCCCGCTCCAGATCGTCGCGCCGGTCCTCCAGAGCGATGGATTCCTGACGAGACTGCAAACTATCGCTCCCCTTGCCTTGCCCTGCGGCTAACCGCGCCGTAACAGCGGTGCTGAGCATATGATTTTCTGCTTCGATCTGGTCCAGAAGAGCCTGCTGCTGCTGTAAAAAATAGACCTTGAGCCAAGCCAGTCGGGTTTGACGCTTGACAGACAACCGTTCAATCTCCAATTCGGCGTCAGCCCGGGCGACCTTGGTATCCGCCAACTGTCGCACGGCCTCGCGCTTGTCGCCATTGGTGACTTCCTGCATAACTCCAACGCGCTGCATGGTCATGAAGTCACGGGTGGTGCTCCAGGCCTCGGAGCCCTGCACTGGCAAGTTATCCACACCCATCACCAGTTTCGGGTCAGGCAATTCCCCTGCCGAGATGCGTGCTGCCTGGGCAGCAGAAACGGTATTTTGGCGGGCCTTCAGTTCCGAAGCGCGGGATTCCGCGATATCCAGGGCTTCCTGGTAGGTCAGTGCATGGCAGACCGGGGCCCAAGTCGCCAGCAGAATTGCCGGCACGAGTGGCCAGCGAGGGGTAATCCATGATTTGGACATGATGATCTTGTCTCCAACAAGCAACAGAAATTCGTGTCGCGAACCGATGCGACACGACCCGAACCTGCAGGGAAGATCTAGATTCGAAAAACCTGATACTGGATGCGGAGTGGCGGAGAGCCCTCCGTCAAGAAAAGAAGAGGAGGGTGAAGCAAGGGAGCGGACAATGAGCCACGGGAGTCCACTGAAGAGATTTCAAAAAGCGCCACCAGACTCACCGAGGGAAGGTCAGGAACGGATGCTTGATGTGATTGCGAAGATTGTTCACAATGGGCGAGACAGCACTGAGAGGGGGGGTTTTCTGTCCCGGATGAATCACCCATTCCATTGCAGTCGGCCCTCTGGGTGGCAGACATTTTAACTAGATCGCCTGCCGCAGGCGACAGCCGGGAACAGGCATGCGCCGCAACCATGAATTGGCTCCAAGCCAGCAGCATGATGGCGAATAGTGAAACTTGTAGACTAATTTTTTTTCTGCGCATGGTGGTGAATTATATAGCAGAAATTCAATCACAATCCACTCCTTCATAAAAGTCCCCCATGTTGTTTGCCATGAGGTAACTCTACAGGGCTCTATGCTCCTACATAAGGGTGGGTCATTTTTATTGGCCACAGATGGGTCAGTTTACTTGGCCACTGACAGGAGTCTTGCCAACCTAGTGGCATTGTTGCGCATGAACCTGTTTACTCATTGCCACTTGATGGACTGGCTCGATCAACCGTTTACCACATCACCCGATCCTCAGGATAATCCACAAACCGATTTGGCTTTTGTTTGATCTTGGACAGCATAAGGAGGCACGATTTTGAAAACTGATTTTTAACCGCCCAGAACCCGCGTCAAATCAAGGGGGCGTCCAATAAATTTGTCCTGTTTCGGACAGCAGTGACGAAAAATCTCTAATGAACAATTTGGGATAAACTAAACTGAAACGGTTTGGTCTGATTGGAGTTGATCACGCACACCATCATCCGACGGCCTCCACTCGCCCCTTACACTGGAGTACCCATGAAAAAACTGGCTTATATCAAACGCAGCAATGGTCGTCACTGGGTCGGTGATGGATTCCCTGTACAGAACATCTTTTCCTATCACGACATCGCGGAAGACATCTCCCCGTTTCTGATGCTGGATTACGCGGGGCCTGTTAACTTTCCTCCGACCCAGAAAAAACTGGGAGTGGGACAACACCCTCATCGGGGGTTTGAAACGGTAACCCTGGTCTATGCCGGGGGAGTGACGCACCGCGATTCCACCGGGGCCGGTGGCACCATTGGTCCCGGCGACGTGCAGTGGATGACTGCTGCGTCGGGAATTCTTCACGAAGAATTTCACAGCGAAGCCTATGCCAGACAGGGCGGTCCGTTCGAAATGATTCAACTCTGGGTCAATTTGCCCCGTCACGACAAAATGTCCCCACCGGGCTATCAGGATATCTCCGCCGCTCAAATCCCTTCCATCAACCTGTCAGACCAAGCAGGGACGGCACGCATCATCGCCGGCAACCACGGCTCAGTCACCGGAGCGGTGCATACTTTCACCCCCATGCAAGTCTGGGATTTGCGCTTGAAAGCGGGGCATACCCTGTCCATCGAACTGCCCGACAACCACACTACCGCGCTGTTTGTTTTACACGGCCAGTTGCAGATAGACGCGCAAGCCATACAGGCCGCAGAAATGGCAGTCATGGAACGTGCCGGAACCCGACTGCAAGCCGCCATCGTCGAGGACAGTATTGTCCTGCTCCTGTCCGGCCAACCGCTCGATGAATCCATTGTCGGTCACGGACCTTTTGTCATGAACACCCAGGCGGAGATCGTCCAGGCCATGGAAGATTTCAACAACGGGAAATTTGGACGAATTCCTCACTGACTTGGAGGCAGCGGGCAACCCAACGCAGTTAATCCTCCCTTCTTTCACTCAAATCCCGGAATTTCATCATGAGAATATTGCATACCATGCTGCGCGTCGGTCACCTTGAACGTTCCATCGCCTTCTACCGAGACGTGCTGGGCATGCAGGAATGGCGTCGTCGCGACTACCCGGAAGGCCGCTTCACGCTGGTATTCATGGGCTATCAACCCGAACAGGAAGGAGCGGTTCTGGAACTAACCCACAACTGGGACACTCAACAGTATGACTTGGGAAACGGCTACGGACATATCGCCGTCGAAGTTCCCAATGCGGCCGCCGCCTGTCAGGCGGTGCGTGAAAAGGGAGGGAAAGTCACTCGTGAAGCGGGGCCCATGAAACATGGAAACACAATCATTGCCTTTGTCGAAGATCCCGATGGTTACAAAATCGAATTCATTGAACGCCACCGCCCAGAAATTCACTGAGCCCTTGCCCATGCGATACATCTCGCCCTATTTACCTTGGTCATGGTTGGCGTATTTACTGGTATTGCTGTCATTGCCTGCCCTTGCTGCCAGTGGCCCCCTGCAAAACGACTTGACGCATCTCAGCGATCAATGGACCTATGGCAGTTATCAACTCCCCCCGGATCAACGCGATGATTTCTTTGCTTCCCTTCAGCCAAAAGCCCATCAGTTGGTCATGGCCTATCCCGGACATGCCGAACCGTTGATCTGGGAAGGAATCATCACGGCCACCCATGCCAAATATCAAAACCCGTTTTCCGCCCTATCCAGCGCACGACAGGCGCGGGATCTCTTGCTTCAGGCTATCTCACTTGATCCCAAGGCCATGGATGGTTCCGCTCTGATCACCTTGGGTGCCTTGTATTTCAGGGTCCCCAAACTGGGCTCCTTCGGTGATACTGACAAGGCCAAACAATACCTGAACCAAGCCTTGACCCTCGATCCGGACAATATCGATGCCAATTACTTTTACGGTAAATTTCTGCTGGAACAAGGCGACCATCAGGCCGCATTGCCCTATCTCAAAAAGGCCGCTGCCCTTCCTCCGCGCCCGCAAAGCCTGACAGCCGACCGCTTCCGTCACGATGAAGTTGTGCAACTGCTCAATGGTGGCGAAACCCCGGAATGATTGGCCCCCCACTCTTTTTCCACCCGGCTTGCTCATGCATATTCTGATTACTGGCGGAACAGGCTTGCTGGGAACCGCTCTGACCGAGTACTGGCTGGAGCAAGGCCATCAAGTGACATTCCTCACTCGTCGCCCGCAACGTGTCCATGCCCTATGGCAAGGTCAGGTTCGTGCCCAGACCACATTGAGCCCCAAGCAACCCGATCCACCCTATGATGCCATCATCAATCTGGCCGGGGCTCCAATTGCAGATCGACCCTGGAGCCAAAGCCGTCAAGCCATCCTGCGCAGCAGTCGAGTCACCTTTACGCAGCAATTAGCGGAATCACTCAGCCACTGGACCCGTCCTCCGTCGGTATTGCTCAGCGCTTCTGCCATTGGCATTTATGGCGCCCTTTCTCCCATAATCACAATGGACGAGGCCACTCCGGCGGGACATGATTTTGCGGCACAGTTATGCCGTGACTGGGAGAATGCCGCCAGCATGGTCCCTGCAGGTCGATGCTGTCATCTGCGCACCGGCCTGGTCTTGAGCCCAGCGGGTGGCATCCTGCCACGCCTGATCCTACCCGCGGGTTGGGGGATACAGATGGGTGCAGGCACGCAGGGATTCAGTTGGATTCATATCAGCGACTGGGTCAGCGCCGTGGACTGGTTACTCCATCATAGCGCTGCACAGGGACCCTATAATCTGACGGCGCCACATCCTGTATCCATCATGGCATTCATGGAACAACTGCAACGATCACAACATATCCGACAAACCCTCAAGCTCCCGGTTACGCTGGTCAAGGCACTGTTTGGTCGGCGTGCCGCCTTGCTGCTCGAAGGACCGCGGGTTCTCCCCCAACGGTTGTTGCAAGCGGGATTTGCGTTTCAGTATCCCGATCTGGAGAGCGCGTTACCCGTCCTGTTGCCGCGGTAGTTCACATTAGTCCGGTTGCCACCCCATTCTTGATGAGGCTCCACCCCATGTCTACGATAAACCATCACTCCCAAACGCCAAATTTACCCCGCATTTTCCTGATCCGGCATGGAGAAACCCAGTGGTCTCTCACCGGGCAGCACACCGGACAGACCGATATTTCATTAACGCCCCACGGCGAAACAGAGGCTCGCCAATTGGCTTGTTTACTGACCAATATTTCGTTTTCTCAGGTGCTCTGCAGTCCGTTAAAACGCGCACGCCAGACCTGTATGGCCGCCGGATTGGGAGAAAACCCGCTCACCGTCCCCGAACTGGCCGAATGGGACTATGGGGATTACGAGGGGCAACGTTCCGCCGATATTCATCAACAACTCCCCGACTGGAATGTTTACCAGGATGGCTGTCCCCGGGGCGAGAGTCCGGAACAGATTTCGGCACGAGCGGATAAACTCATTGCGCGCCTACGCCAGTCGGAGGGAAATATCGCGCTCTTTACCCATGGACAAATAGGTAGCGCCATAGCTGCTCGCTGGATCGGCCTAGCAATCATTAACGCACAACACCTGTCGCTTAGCACTGCCTCGCTCAGCATCCTTTCCTTTGACCCTCATCACCCAAGTGTACCCATCATTGCACTATGGAATGCAACAGCCCTCAGCATCACCCCTTAATCCGGAGATATAACCGAGGCTATCTGTGAAAGAAAATGAAAGAGGATAGCTGACCGGAAACTGATCAAGCCCAAAAATCCGTCCTGCCCCCATGGGTTGTCATCCTTATCCGCAGACTTGTCCACAGATTTTGTGGGTAAGTACCGGGGCGCGCCAGCTGCAACAATATCCGGCGTGAACCCATATCTAGCCCATCTGTTCGAACAACTGAGTGAGTGGGTTCCTCATGAAGTCGTCTGAAGATGGAAATTCAGGTTGAAAACCGGCTACAATTACCCACCGATTCCACTGACGAAGCATTTGTATTGATAGATGTCGATGGCAATCGACGTATTCCAAAAAAAAATCAATTCTCGGGATGGTCCGGAGGCTCTACCAAATCGCCCTCTGGCTTTGTTGGCTCCCGTAGGTTCGTCCTGCATTTCTGCAACGTCCCTTTGATCCTTTTGACGGCGGTGGGTAGTGGTTTGCGTCCAGCCATGAATTCCTGATCCTATGGGGGGACCCCCTATCTTATTTTGCACGCGCAAAAATTTGGGCACGCGCGCGGTCTGGCACCGGGTGGCCCGAAGGAATTATCCCCCCCACATGCCAGTGAGGGCGACAGTGGGCAAGTTACAAAGGGATAAGTTTGTGATCATGCGATCGAATAAGATACAATGTATCTCAATTTGAATTGTCAGGAGGAAATCATGGCGACTACAACCATGGTCCATGTTCGTGTGGACGAAAACATCAAAGCGCAGGCCACGGAAACTCTTGCTTCGATGGGACTTTCCGTTTCCGATGCGGTACGAGTTTTTCTTGCCCGAGTGGTCGCTGACAAGCAGTTGCCATTTGCGCTCAGGGCACCAAATGCCGAAACACGCGCTGCCATGAACGAAGCCAGCGCGATCGCTCAAACACACCAAGCACGCTTTGATACAGCCGCCGAATTGTTTGATGACCTCGAAAAAAACCGCCGCAAGTAAACGAACTGCTCTACCCAGAGCCGCTGATTACACCAAACCGTTTCTGAAGGATTGGGAACGATTGTCTCATTCTGGGCGCTATGACATGAAGCAGTTCAAGGAGGCCATGATGCTCCTGATCTCCAATGCGGGACCACTTGATCCGGAATGGCTGGATCATCCTCTGGGTGGTGATTGGGAGGGTTACCGCGAGTGCCACATCGGAGGTGACTTCCTGCTGATCTATCAACTCACAACCCACAGTAAACATGGTGTGATTGTATTTGTCAGGGCAGGAACACACGCAGATCTTTTTGAGTGACTGTTCCAACGCCCGTCACAGACTTCTGAACAGACCTATTTCCAAATCCTCCATCCTCCCGCGCGGTCTTGGCATCATGGCAGTGCTTGCATAACGGCTGGACATTCCTCTCGTCCCAAAACGATTCCTGATTGCCCCGGTGCGACTGGATGTGATCCACCACGGTAGCCGGTGTGACCCGACCCTGACGATTGCACTCGGCACAAAGCGGGTGGTAAGACAAAAATACTGCACGAGCCCTTTGCCACCGCGAGCCATAACCGCGCGCCGAGGCGTTGCCTCGATGGCCATCCCATTGTTTACGAACCTGTCGCAGGTGTTGCTCGCAATAGCCCGGTTTCACAACCAATTTACGGCAGTTTGGGTAACGACAAGGAGTCGGAGCGCACTGTGCCATGAGTGTTCAGAAAGAACGAAAAAAATGATGCTGATTGTGCTTGGCTTTGATGTGGAACAGAGCGTAAATGTTGTAATAAAAAAACCCCAACCGAGAACGGTTGAGGTTTCATTATTGGTGGTGCATTACGGAACCGAACCCGCGTTCGATTTCCGTGCGGGATGGCAAAACATCCCGTGAAAGACCACCAAACGGGGTCAATCAACCCAAGGGTTGATCACATCCAAACCTAAATCGGGGTTGGACGAAGCCGCTATCGCGGAGAAATGTTCCCCCCCAATTTGATTAGTTGACATAATTCCTCCTCGTTCCCGCAAGGGTTTTTTGCACTTTATCACGAGGATCATGATTATGACATACGTATT
>NZ_JPOQ01000001.1 GCF_000735045.1 Ferrovum myxofaciens | reverse complement strand
GTGGCGGGGTCACCGAGGCCAACGAAGGTGATTTCTTCATCCGTCTCAAAGCCCAACCCCGCCAGTCCATTGAACAGGTCATGGATCGAGTTCGCCACGAGGTGGAAACGCAGGTACCGGGCCTGGAAATCGAATTGGACCAGTTGATGGAGGACATGATCGGGGACCTGACCTCGGTACCCGAACCCATCGAGATCAAATTGTATTCCGATGATCCGGAGGTCTTGCAGGGTGTCGCCGTGAAAACCGCAGCGGCCATCAGCAAAATCCCCGGGGTGGTGGATGTCAAGAATGGCATCAATCCGGCGGGAGATGCCCTGGAAATTCATGTGGATCGGGATCGGGCTGCTCTGGAAGGGGTGGATCCTGCCATGGTGACGGGGCTATTGTCGGCCCAACTTTCCGGGGTGGTGGCGACTCAGGTGCAAAACAGTTATAAAATGATCGACGTGCGGGTGTGGATCCCGGAGCCCCTTCGAACCAATGTGTATCAGGTGGAACGACTGATGCTGCGCGCACCGGATGGTCATCTCTTTCCCTTGCGGAGGATTGCTACCCTGCGTAGCGTCAATGGGCAACCCGAAATCAATCGTGATAACCTGAAGCGAATGGTTGCAGTGACGGCGCGCATCAGTGGGCGTGACATGGGATCGACCCTGCGCGCAGTGCAAAAGGTCATGGCTTCTGTCACCTTGCCGGTGGGGGGGTACTATGAGTTGGGCGGGTTGTATCAGCAACAGCAAGCGGCGTTCAAGGGTCTGGTGCAGGTTTTCCTGGCGGCGGTGGCCTTGGTGTTCCTGTTGTTACTGGCGCTTTACGAGCGTTTTCGTATCGCCCTGGTGGTCATGCTGATGCCCCTTCTGTCCTTGGCGTCCATTATGATCGGATTGTGGCTGACGGGCATCGAAATCAACATTTCGGCCATGATGGGGATGACTATGATCGTGGGCATCGTCACGGAAGTGGCGATCTTTTACTTTTCCGAATGGTGCAGTCTCGATCCTGGTTTGGACCGGCAAATGGCCCTGATCACAGCCGGGAAGAATCGCTTGCGTCCTATTGCCATGACCACCCTGGCGGCTATTCTGATCCTGCTTCCTCTGGCGCTGGCTTGGGGAGAGGGGGCGCAGATGCAGCAGCCCCTGGCCATTGCGATCATTTCCGGGATGATGGTGCAGTTGCCCTTGGTGCTGGTGGTAATGCCCCTCCTGTTTTATGTTCTGACGTCACACCGTTTTGAACTGAAGCGGAAGCCGCACCCCTGATGCGTATCCTGTTGGTGGAGGATGACGACATGATCGCCGAAGCGGTGTCTTTGGCCCTGCGCGACCATGCCTACGCCGTGGATCGGATTTCTGATGGGTTGGCGGTGTCGGGGACCTTGCAGCACAGTGACTATCAGGCCGTGCTGCTGGATTTGGGGCTGCCTGGCCGGGATGGACTGGAGGTTTTGCGACGCCTGCGTCTGGCGGGGCAGCGCCTGCCTGTCATCATCATCACGGCCCGGGATGCCGTGGAGGATCGGATTGCCGGTTTGGATTACGGCGCCGATGATTATCTGATCAAACCCTTCGATTTGAATGAATTGCTGGCCCGTCTGCGTGCTGTCATCCGCCGTCAGGGAGGACAGGCCTCGCCCCTTTTGAGCAATGGCGACGTGACCCTCGACCCGGCCACGCGCGAAGCCGGGCGGGGGAAGGTTCGAGTGGTTCTGAGTGCACGGGAGTTTGCCTTGCTGCAGGCTCTGCTTCTGAACCCCGGACATATTTTGACCCGCCATGAACTGGAAGAACGGATTTACGGCTGGAACGAAGAGGTGGAAAGTAATGCCGTAGACTTTCTGATTCATGGGGTACGGCGCAAATTGGGGGCGGATGTCATTCGCAATGTTCGAGGGACGGGTTGGCGTGTGGAACGCCGATGAAGCGGTCACTGCAGGGACAGTTGTTGCGCGCGCTGGGGGTGACGATCCTGGTGACGGGCGTGCTGACCGGGATGGTTTCCTTCCGTTTTGCCTATGACGAAGGCGAAGATTTTCAGGATGATACCCTGCGTCAGATCGCTGCCCTGGTGGATACGGAATTTCTACGTCAGAACAGCGGACTGGGGCTTCCCATCGACCGTGACATCGATCCGGAGACCCGCATTTTGGTCAGCGTGTTGCCATCCAGGCAGGTTCCCTGGATTTCCTCCGATTTGTCTGCGGGATTTCATACTGTTCAGGGTCCGGAAGGGGAATGGCGGGTATTCATTCGTCCGGGTACCCAAGGCAAGATTGCAGTGGCCCAGGTCATTGATGCGCGGGACGATCTGGCGCTGCACAGCGCCCTCTGGACCCTCGTGCCCCTGCTTCTGCTTCTGCTTCTGCTGATGCTGCTGGTGGCGCATGTGGTCCGTCGGGAACTGGCCGTCTTGCCGCGCCTGGCCCGAGAACTGGATCACCAGTCGCCGGAGCAACCGGAACCTCTGAGTGCCCAAGCCATTCCGGCTGAAGTCGTGCCCTTCATGCTCTCCATCAATCGGTTGCTGGCACGCATTCGTACGTTGATGGAAGCGCAGCGTCGTTTCATTGCCGATGCTGCCCATGAGATGCGCAGTCCGTTGACGGCCTTGCTGCTTCAGGTTCAGAATCTGGAGCAATCTGCGCCGATCTCTTTGTCCGGACGGATAAAACCGCTCAAGGAAGGCATTGTGCGCACCTGCCAACTCGTGGAACAGTTGCTGAGCCATGCGCGCAGTCAGGTGGGGTCGACACAATGGATTCCGGTTTCCTGTTTCCAGTTAGGGCGCACGTTGGTGAGCGATTTGATGCCGCTGGCCGAGGCTCGGCACATGGACTTGGGACTGGAGTGTCCAGAAACCCTGGAAGTGATTTCGGATCCCCAGTTGCTGCCCCTCATTCTGCGCAATGCTCTGGACAATGCCTTGCGTTATGCCCCGGAGGGCAGTGAAGTGACCTTGCGAATCAGAATCGAGGGCCCCTACGGTGTGTTCGAGGTGGAGGACACCGGTCCGGGTATTCCAGAGGATGAAAAACTCCGGGTATTCGAGCCGTTTCACCGGGTGATGGGATCCAATGTGGCCGGCAGCGGATTGGGGTTGACCATTGCCCGCGAGGCTGCTCAGCGTTTGGGGGGTGAGGTGAGCCTGCAGGATCGTGTTGTCGGGAGAGGACTGATTTTTCGTTACTGCCAACACCTGAAACGGGATTTTCCTCCAGTGACTGGACGGGATAATCGGGATGCCCTATAATGAGCAGGGTTGAAACACGATCCGTAGGCGCGTAGCTCAGTTGGTTAGAGCACCACCTTGACATGGTGGGGGTCGTTGGTTCGAATCCAATCGCGCCTACCAAATTCCTTTCCGTTTTGCCCTACGATTTTTTCTGACCCATTGAACCGGGTAAGGGGAACTCTTTGCCCGGTAACGGCTCGAATCCGGTAGAATGTGCAGTCCACCTCTCGGTGAGAGGGCTGTTTCGCTGACAATACAACCAAACCCTACAAGGAATCATGATGAGCGCCAAAGGGCAACTGTTACAAGACCCGTTTCTGAACGCACTCCGTAAGGAGCATGTCCCCGTTTCCATCTATCTGGTCAATGGCATCAAGTTGCAAGGACAGGTGGAATCCTTTGATCAATATGTGGTACTGCTCAAAAATACCACGACCCAGATGGTCTATAAGCACGCCATTTCCACAGTCGTCCCGGCGCGGAGCATCACCCTCCATACCCCGGAACCCGGCGCCGAAGATTAACTTCATGACGGATTTGGGCCCACTTCTGGGTCGGGGTCGTGCCTCGGCGCGTACCAAGGCAGGGCAGGGTGGCCTGGAACGTGTGTCTGAGGAGGTATCAGCCAATGCCCAACGTGTGCTGCTGGTTCGCCTGGTTCTGGGACGTGGCCCTGTAGAGTTCTCTCTGGACGAGTTGCAGCGCTTGGCACAAAGCGCCGGTCTTACAGTGGTGGGCTGGATGGAGGGCCGCCGCGAGCGTCCCGATCCCTCCACTTTCCTGGGGTCGGGCAAGGTCGAGGAAGTGGCGGCACGGGTTCAGGCCGAGGCTATCGGACTGGTTATCGTGGACGATGAACTGTCCCCTGTGCAGGAGCGCAATCTGGAACAGCGCCTGGGTTGTCGAGTCATTGATCGGACCAGTTTGATTCTGGATATCTTCGCCCAGCGCGCACGTAGCCACACCGGTCAGTTACAGGTGGAACTGGCTCAGTTGAAGCGTTTGTCCACGCGCCTGGTGCGGGGCTGGACACACCTGGAGCGGCAGAAAGGAGGAATCGGGCTGCGCGGACCAGGAGAAACCCAACTGGAGACGGACCGCCGTTTGCTGGCAGTGCGCGTCAAAACCCTGCAATCCCGTCTCGTCAAGGTGCGCCGTACCGTTCAGTTGCAGCGCCGTGCGCGACAACGGGCTGGGGTACTGAATGTCTCTCTGGTGGGGTATACCAATGCGGGCAAGTCTACGCTCTTCAATCGCCTGACACAGGGTGACAGTTATGTGGCAGATCAGTTATTTGCCACCTTGGATACCTTGACCCGGCGCGTGTATCTCGCGCCGGGTCTGCAGGTTACCCTCTCCGATACGGTAGGTTTCGTGCGCCGTTTGCCCCATACTCTGGTGGATGCGTTTCGTGCCACTCTGGAAGAGACACGGGAGGCGGATCTACTGGTGCTGGTGGTGGATCATGCCGATCCCGAGCGTGAGGCCCAGATCGAGGCGGTCAATCTCGTATTGGCGGAGATAGGTGCAGATCAGGTCCCTCAGTTACGCGTTTATAACAAGGTGGACTTACTGGCCCAGGAAGGCGGGCGGATAGAACGGGATGCCTGTGGTACAATCTCGGCGGTTTGGGCCAGTGCGCTCACAGGCATGGGCCTGAATGAGATCAGGCAAGCTTTTCTGGAACGGTGCCAGTCCCCAGGCAGGCCGGGTGAATTACCGGTCCTTCAGGAAACACAGGATAGTCATGGCACATAAAAATTTCCGTTGGTGGATTTTCAATCAGGGGCCACCCGATCTTGACGAGGTGTGGCGGCAGTTTTTACGTCGTTTCAAAAAGGGAGGGGCGGGAACCGGTTCGCCACCTCCTCGTCCCGGCAAGGGAATGCCCTCGATTCCCTTGCCAACGCCCGAACGCATGGTCCTGATTGGAGTGGCGGTGGTAGCGGTTATTTGGCTGCTGTCAGGGTTTTACATCGTGGATGCGGGGCGGGTAGGGGTCATCCTCCGTTTTGGCAAGTTTCAGGAACTGACAGGGCCTGGCCCTCACTGGCACATGCCCTATCCCATCGAGGCACAAGCGGTGGGGAGTCCGCTCAATGTGGCGCAGGTACGTACGGTGGAACTGGGGTACCGAAATACCCTCAAGTCCAAGGTCCTGCATGAATCTCTCATGCTGACCGATGACGAAAATATCATCGACAATCAGTATGCCATTCAGTACACCATCAAGGATCCCAAGGAGTTTCTGTTCAATAACCGCAATCCTGATGGGGCTGTGGTTCAGGCCGCTGAAACTGCCATTCGTGAAGTGGTGGGACGCAGCAAGATGGACTATGTGCTGTATGAAGGACGTTCCCAGATTGCAGCAGAATCAGAAAAATTGATACAGCAGATCCTTGATCGTTATCATACCGGTATTGCCATCAGCAAGGTCAACATGCAGAATGCCCAGCCCCCCGAACCCGTTCAGGCGGCTTTTGATGATGCAGTCAAAGCCGGACAGGACCGTGACCGACAGAATAACGAAGGGCAGGCCTATGCCAACGATGTTATTCCCCGCGCACGGGGTGCGGCTTCCCGTTTGAACGAAGAGGCCAAGGCTTATGCACAGCGCGTCGTGGCCCGGGCTGAAGGCGATGCCAGTCGTTTCAACCAGGTATTGGTGCAGTATCTCAAGGCGCCGGAAGTCACCCGCCAGCGCCTCTATCAGGACATGATGCAACAAGTATTGGCTAACACCAGCAAGGTTGTAGCTGACCAGAAATCGGGGACGGGTCTATTGTATCTGCCTCTGGATAAATTGATCCAGGCCAGTGCCTTGGCCAATTTGGCGGGTTCCGATTCAAGCGGGGCAGGTACCCCATCCCCGGTGGGAACAGGGACAGCCAATTCTCCTCAGGAGACCCCACCCGAAAATGACTTGCGCGGACGTGATGCCATGCGCAATCGGGAACGGGAGGTACGGCCATGAAACAGAATTGGGGCTTGGGCATTGTTTTTATTGCCGGATTGGCTCTGTTACTTTCTGGATCCTTGTATACGGTCAACCAGATTCAGTATGCGGTGGTTTTTCAATTGGGCGAAGTGGTGGCCGTCCGGACCCAGCCGGGTCTCTACTTCAAATTTCCCCTGATTCAGAACGTACGTTTGTTCGATAACCGTATCCGTACTTTGGACAACAATGATCCGGAGCGGTTTATCACGGCTGAGAAGAAACCTCTGCTGGTGGATTATTTCGTCAAGTGGAAGATCGATGACCCCAAACAGTACTATGTGAGCGTGGGCGGCGATGAACAGCGTGCCAAGATTCGCCTGACTCAAACGATCAATGATGACCTGCGTGCAGCCTTTGCCAAACGTACGGTGCATGAAGCGGTATCGGGGGATCGTGAATCCGTCATGGAATCCATGCGTCAGCGGGCGGAAAAAGATGCCCAACAGATTGGGGTGCACGTTCTGGATGTGCGCATTCGCCGTGTCGAACTACCCCCGGAGGTGACGGAATCGGTATATCGGCGCATGGAAGCGGAACGCAAGCGGGTGGCCAACGAGTTGCGCTCCACCGGTGCAGGCGAGGCGGAAAAGATTCGGGCCGATGCGGATCGTCAGCGCGAGGTGATTTTGGCCGATGCTTTTCGTACAGCCCAGGAAATCAAGGGGGGCGGGGATGCCAAAGCGGCCGCCCTCTACAGTGCGGCCTATGGAAAGAACCCCGAGTTCTACGCTTTTTACCGTAGCCTGGAAACTTATCAGCAAGGCTTCAAGAGCAAGGCAGATGTATTGGTTCTCGATCCTGCCGCGCCTTTTTTTCGTTATTTCAATTCTCCCGCAGGGGCGGGTTCAGCGCCCCTCAAGCACTGACCATGGAAGTGTTGCTGAGAACCTTTGCACTGGTCTTGGTACTGGAAGGGATTCTTCCTTTTCTGGTTCCCGAACGATGGCGTCAAACGGTGATCCGGCTGAGCCAGATGAGCGACCGTCAAGTTCGTTCCTTTGGTTTTGGCGCCATCGTGCTGGGGGTTATCCTGTTTCAATGTGTGGTCTGGGTGACGGGCTAGGGCCCCTATTTCGGAAAGGAGAATCATGACCTATCGCTGGCTGTTGCCTGATCATATCGAAGATTTATTTCCAGAATCCGCCTGGTGCCTTGAAGGCGCGCGTCGTCTGTTGCTGGATACCTTGCGGGGACGGGGTTATCAACTCGTCATTCCACCTCTGGTGGAATTTGTGGAGTCCCTGGCAGTGGAGGCAGGGCAAGAACTGGGGCCTTTGACTTTTTCTTTGGTGGATCCTCTTTCCGGGCGTCAATTGGGGTTGCGCTCTGACATGACATTGCAGGCTGCGCGCATCGATGCCCATGGCATGAATCATCAGGGCGTCAATCGGTTGTGTTATGCGGGGGCCGTGGTGCATACCCATCCAGAGGCACCGACCCGTTCCCGGGAACCTTTTCAGGTCGGGGCGGAACTGTATGGCGTGGTTGGTCTGGAAGGCGATCTTGAAATTTTGAACCTGCTATTGGCCTGTCTGGAGCAACTGGGTCTGAAGGAAGTGCGTGTGGATGTGGGACAGGTGGCCCTGTTTCGGCGGATGGTCGAACAGGCCGGATTGAATCGCAGTCAGACTGCGCAGGTGACCGAGATTTTGCAACAACGGGATGTACCTTCCTTGAAACGTTGGGCGCATGCTTTGCCAGCCCCGTGGAACTGGCGTTTTTCTGCCCTGGGTGAGCTCAATGGTTCACCCGGACAGGTTCTGGAAGCAGCGCGTCAGGCATTGGCGGGATGGGCCGATCTGGAATCCATGTTGGCCCCCCTCGATGCCGTTCAACAACATTTGCCCGCCCATACGGCCTTGTCTTTCGATCTGGCAGAATTGCACGGTGTCCATTACCATAGCGGACTGGTTTTTGCTGTCTATTGTCCGGGATTTGCTGAGGCCGTGGCGCGGGGGGGGCGGTATGATGATATCGGTGAGAGTTTTGGGCAGGCGCGTCCAGCCGTGGGGTTCAGTTTGGATCTCAAGGCGCTTCTGCCCCGGTTGAAAACATTCCAATAAACAAGGGAGCAAGGCGCGCATGGCACGCAATGTGGTAGTGGTGGGAACCCAATGGGGCGATGAGGGCAAGGGCAAGCTGGTGGACTGGCTGACGGATCGGGCTCAGGGAGTCGTGCGTTTCCAGGGGGGGCACAATGCGGGTCATACCCTCGTCATCGGTGGACGTAAAACCGTACTCAGTTTGATTCCAGCCGGGATTCTGCGGGATACGGTGACGTGCTATATCGGTAATGGCGTGGTTTTGTCACCCACTGCCCTGATGCGCGAGATTCAGATGCTGGAAACCTCGGGGGTGGATGTCTCCTCACGCCTTTTGATCAGTGAGGCCTGCCCCCTTTTACTTTCCTACCATGTGGCCATCGACAAGGCGCGTGAGGAAGCGCGGGGAGAAGGGCGCATTGGTACCACAGGACGAGGGATCGGCCCGGCCTATGAAGACAAGGTGGCGCGGCGCGGATTGCGGGTTCAGGACATATTTCATCCTGCCCGTCTCGAGACAAAATTGCGTGAGGTACTGGATTACCATAACTTTGTTCTGACCCGGTATTTTGGAAAGGAAGCGCTGGATCTGGAGAAGGTCAAGGATGAGGCTCTCCAGTGGTCAGATCGGCTGCGTCCCCTCGTGACCGATGTGTCGCGATGTTTGCACGACGCTCAACGAAACGGACATAACCTGCTGTTTGAAGGGGCTCAGGGAACCTTGCTGGACATTGATCATGGTACCTATCCCTTTGTGACTTCCAGTAATTGCGTTGCCGGCGCTGCTTCACCGGGTTGTGGCGTGGGTCCACAACAACTCGAGTACGTGTTGGGAATTACCAAGGCTTATACCACCCGCGTGGGTTCTGGCCCGTTTCCCACGGAACTCGATGATGAGGTGGGACGTCGTTTGGCGACACGGGGACACGAGTTTGGCGCTGTGACGGGGCGGGCGCGTCGTACGGGTTGGTTTGATGCCGTGGCTCTCAAACGCGCCATCCAGATCAATGGGGTGTCCGGTCTTTGTGTAACCAAGCTGGATGTCATGGATGGGTTGGAAACCGTCCGGATCTGTACCAGTTATCGGCTGGCAGATGGACAATCCTGTGATATTTTGCCCTTGGGGGCAGAACTCCTGGAGAGTTGTCAGCCGGTATATGAGGAAATGCCTGGCTGGAGTGAGTCCACCATGGGTATGGAACACTACGATCAGCTTCCGCTCAATGCGCGCCGTTATCTGGAACGTTTGGTGGAGATTTGCGAAGTGCCCATCGACGTAGTGTCCACTGGCCCGGATCGGCGCGAAACCATCGTTCTGCGTCACCCCTATGATGCCTGAGAGTCAACTGATTTCTTCGCTCGATCATGAATTGCGTACCCCTCTGGCTGCAATCCAGGGGTTTGTCGCCCTCCTGCAGGAAGGGGGAGGGAGCGCTTCTGAGGAGCGGGAATACCTCCTGCTGATCGCTCGTTCTGCGCAACGGTTGCAGACGTTGCTGGACCAGCATCGGGTCTTTTTGCGTCAGATCCGGACAGAGGTGGACTGATCAGGTTCAGGTGCGTTCAGCGCACCTGACTTAGGGGGTGGACACCGGGAAAATCGCGGGTTTTCGAGATCCGGCAACGGTGTGCATGGTCCTGGATCTGGTCGAAGGGGACCGGTTTGGGAAGGATGGGGACGCCCTTGGGAAATTTTGGGTGTTGTGCCACTTCCTGCGGATCCAGACCGGTGACCACTAAAATACTCATGAAGGTGAGGCTGGGAATGGTGGGGAGGGTATGGAGCATTTCGAATCCATCCATACCGGGCATGAGCAGATCGGTGATGAGCAGATCCGGGGCGTGCTGTCCCATCTGAATGAGCGCATCGTAACCGTTGCGTGCTGAACGCAGATGTAGTTTCATCGGCCACAGTCGGGCTTGGGCTAGGTACAATGTGCGCAGGGCCTCGTCATCTTCCACGATCAGGATTTCAAAGGGAGCCCCTGCGGCGATACTAAGCGGATTTTGTTCCCGTTTCGAGACCAGATTTTCCACGGAGGTCCGGCAGATTCGACGGTGTCCGCCACGGGTTTTCCATGCTTCGAGAATTCCCTGTTCCACCCAAAGTTGCGCCGTACGCAGGGAAACCCCCAGTCGTTTCGAGGCTTCACGGGTGGTGCAGTAGGATTTCAGAACCTGGTCCTGATGAGACATTGTGCGAATCTCGCCAAAAACCTGCAGACCGGCTAAGGTCGATATGGTATAGTTCGTTTCGGGAATTTTCCCACAATTTTTGGTGCCGAGAAGAGGACTCGAACCTCCACAGTGTTGCCACCGCCAGGACCTGAACCTGGTGCGTCTACCAATTTCGCCATCTCGGCCCTACAAGCCCACGCATTCTATAGGATCTATAAACTTTGTCAACCGAAAAATCACTCCGTGCCCAGGATCCATTTTTGGAGCGGGAACAAGCCCAATATGACGAGCCTTTGCCCAGTCGTGAATATATTCTGCTGATTCTGGAACGGGAAGGGATCCCTCTGACGGTGGAACACCTCGAGCGGCTGTTGTCCATCCGGAGTCAGGAGCGGGATCCCTTTGGGCGTCGGTTGCGTGCGATGGAACGGGAAGGCCAGTTGATGCGCAATCGTAAGAATGCGCTGTGCCTGCCAGCCAAACTGGATTTGGTGCGGGCGCGGGTGGAAGCTCATGCGGAAGGCTTTGGTTTTGCACTGCGGGAGGACGACGGCCCGGATATCTTTCTCAGCCCCAAGGAAATGACGCGGGTCCTGCATGGCGATCGTGTCATGGTCCGTCCGGTGGGAACGGATCATCGTGGCCGCCCCGAAGGCGTGATCGTGGAGGTGCTGGAGCACGTCAATACCCATTTGGTGGCCCGTCTTGCCAAGGAGCATGGGGTGCTCTTTGCCGTGGCGGAGAACCGGCGTATCCACCAGGATATCCTGGTGGCGCCGGGGCAGGAAGGAGGAGCAGAACCCGGACAAGTGGTCATGGTGGAGTTACTGTCCCAACCCAGTCGTCAGTCTGAACCCGTGGCCCGGGTCACGGAAATTCTGGGGCGCTACGCCGACTCCGGCATGGAAGTGGAGATTGCCCTGCGCAAGCATGATTTGCCTCATGTTTTCGGGCCTGAAGTGGAAGAGTCGGTGGCCCGTCTGCCCCATGCAGTGATGCCGACTGATCTGGAAGGGCGGGAAGATTTACGCGCTTTGCCCTTGGTCACCATCGATGGGGAGACGGCACGGGATTTTGACGACGCGGTGTATGCGGAACGTCAGGGTGAAGGATTTCGTCTGGTGGTGGCCATTGCAGACGTATCGAACTATGTACAACCGGGTGATGTTCTGGACCAGGAGGCCTATTCTCGGGGTAATAGCGTGTATTTCCCGCGCCGGGTCATTCCCATGTTGCCTGAGGTTCTGAGCAACGGATTGTGTTCTCTCAATCCCGAGGTGGATCGTTTGTGCATGGTCTGTGATTTGCAGGTTTCTTCTCAGGGGGAAGTACTGGGGTACCGTTTTTATCCTGCGGTGATGCACTCCAAAGCACGTCTCACCTATACCGAAGTGGCAGGCATTCTGGCGCATCCCCAGGCTCCGCCGCCGGCACGGCGCCCTTTGGTGCCCCATTTGCTGGCTTTGGATGGGGTTTTTCGGGCTTTCCTGATTGCTCGCCAGAAGCGTGGCGCCATTGATTTTTCCAGCGCGGAAACCCGCATGATTTTCGATGATTTCGGTAAGATCGAAACTATCGAACCGGTGGAACGCAATGATGCCCATCGCCTGATCGAAGAGTGCATGCTGGCGGCCAATGTTTGTGCGGCAGACTTTCTGGATCGGCACCACCATGCCACCCTTCTGAGGATCCATGCGTCTCCCGCCCCCGAGCGCATCCAGGCAGTGCGAGACTTTTTAGGGGAATTCGGTCTGCATTTGCCCGGCGGAGAGAAACCTCGCGCAGCAGACTATGCGCAACTGATCCAGCGCATTGCAGGTCGCCCTGATCAACGACTGCTGGAAACCGTCCTGCTGCGTTCCTTGCAACAGGCGCAGTACAGCCCGGAGAAAATCGGTCATTTCGGATTGGCCTACGATGCTTATACTCACTTTACCTCGCCGATCCGGCGTTACCCCGATCTGCTGGTACACCGCGCCATTCGAGCCGTGCTGGGTGGACATGCCTATACGCCACGCACGCCCTGGAAGGACATTGGGATTCACTGTTCCTACACGGAACGACGGGCCGATGAAGCGACGCGTGAGGTGGAAGGCTGGCTCAAGTGTTTCTTCATGAAGGATCGGGTGGGAGAAGTGTTCAATGGCTCCATCAGTTCGGTGACGCACTTTGGGTTGTTCGTAGCGCTGGATGAGGTCTATGTGGAAGGGTTGGTACACATCTCGGAACTGGGTTCGGACTATTTTCATCATGATGCAGCTCGCCATCAATTGCTGGGTGAACGCACGGGTAAGCGCTATCGCTTGGGAGATCGTCTGCGGGTGCGCCTGGTGCGCGTCGATATGGAAACCCTCAAGATCGATTTCGTGCCGGCAGAGGAAGAAATTCCTGCGGGAAAGCCGACCCGTGCGAAGCGCAAACGCTGAGCGAAAACCTGTAGAGGTCGTTCGAAACTCTGGCCCATGGGGTGGAGGGTAAGAGCGGCAAGTTATAATCGACCTTTGGTCGATGTGAGAGAGTGTGATGTCAAAATTTCAGTTGTTGTACGGTTTTCATGCATTGACCAGTCGTTTGCGTCATCACCCCACTTCCATTCATACCCTGTATGTAGATGGCGAGCGCCAGGATGCGCGTTTGCGCGAGTTTCTTGCCCAGGTTACGGCAGCGGGTCATCATCCTCGCATGGTGGCAGGCGAAAGGCTCGACCGCATGGCCGGGACTCGCCGTCATCAGGGGGTGGTGGCCGAGGTGAGCCCCATCCATGCGGCCCTCGATCTCGATACGGTGGTGGACGAAGCTGGAGCAGACCTTCTGATTCTGGCCCTGGACGGGATACAGGATCCGCATAATCTGGGGGCTTGTCTGCGGGTGGCCGATGCCATGGGGGTACATGCGGTGGTGGCGCCGCGTGACCGTTCCGTTGCCCTGACGGCCACGGTGGCCAAGGTGGCCTCTGGCGCTGCGGATACCGTGCCCTATCTGACCGTGACTAATCTGGTGCGTACCCTGCGTGATTTGCAGGACCATGGTGTTTGGGTGGTGGGAACGGATGATCAGGCGGAAACGGATTTGGAAGGAACCGCCGTGGCGCAACCCATGGTGTGGGTACTGGGGGCGGAAGGAAGCGGTTTGCGGCGTCTCACCCGTGAGGCCTGCGATCAGCGTGTGCGCATTCCCATGCTGGGTTCGGTGGAATCCCTCAATGTCTCGGTGGCGGCCGGGATTTGTCTGTATGAAACGCGGCGACGTCGTCCGCACAGCAGCGCATCGGATCCCGGTTGATGCGCTGGGGAAAATGAGATAGAATCCAGCCTCCCTCAACCCCTTGTCGAAGAAAATGATTTTCTTCGATTGAGTCGCTCCAGGCGATTTCATCCATAAGGAGATGTTATGCGGCATTATGAAGTTGTATTTATCGTTCACCCAGATCAAAGCGAACAGGTTTCAGCCATGGTGGAACGTTATCGTGGTCTGATCACCCAGGGCGGCGGAACCATTCACCGTCTCGAAGACTGGGGGCGGCGTCAATTGGCCTATCCCATCCAGAAAATTCACAAGGCGCACTATGTGTTGATGAATGTGGAGTGCGAACCTGCAGTTCTGACCGAACTGGAAAATGCCTTCCGCTTCAACGACGCGGTGTTGCGCCATCTGACCATTCTGATGAAGGATGCGGTGACCACTCCCTCACCCATGTTGCGGGAAGAGAAACGGGCCCCCCGTGAAGATCGTGAAGTGGAAAGTGCGGAAGTCGTGACTCCTCGTTGAACCGTAATATCGTCGTAGTGAGCGGCGCGGTGGTGAAGGTCGAACCCCTGCGTTATACGCCCAGTGGCTTGTCCGTTATCGAGATGATTCTGCACCATCGGTCGACCCAGCAGGAAGTTGGGCATGAGGTGGTTACGGAATTCGAGATCAGAGTCTGGGTGGCTGGGGACATGGCGCACCGTCTCAGTACAGTTTGCGTCGGGCAGCGGTTGGTGTGTCGGGGCTTTTTGGCTCCCCCCAGTCGTCAGAGCCGACAGTTGGTCTTGAGGGCCAACACTTACCAATTGATTGAAGGAAATAGAGATCATGAGAGCGAATAAAAAGGATGCCAAAAAGGATACTCGGGGGGGCAATCGCGGGGGAATGTTCCGCCGTCGTAAGTTCTGCCGTTTCACCGTGGAAAAGATCGAATGGGTAGATTACAAGGATGTGGAAATTCTGAAAGATTTTGTCAATGAAAACGGCAAGATCATTCCTGCCCGTATCACTGGCACCAAATCCCGTTTTCAGCGCCAACTCGGTACCGCCATCAAGCGTGCCCGTTTTCTGGCACTGATGCCCTACACTGACCTGCACTAAGGAGAGGAAAGATAATGGAAATCATCCTCATGGAAAAAGTGGTCAACCTCGGCCAACTGGGCGATATCGTCAAGGTCAAGGAAGGCTATGCACGTAATTTTCTGATTCCCACGGGGAAGGCCAAGCGTGCCACGACCCATAACAAGGAAGCCTTCGAGGCACGCCGTGCGGAACTGGAAAGGGTACAGACCGAATTGTTGGCCCAAGCTCAGGCACGGGTTGAAAAAATGACCGGACTGCGGGTGCAGATCGCCCAGAAAGCCGGGGTGGACGGACGTCTGTTTGGTTCTGTCACCAATCATGATATTGCCACTGCCCTGCAGGCTCAAGGATTTGACACCCATAAGTCGGAAGTTCGGTTACCCAATGGTCCGCTCAAGATGATCGGGGATCATACCGTTGTTTTGTCCCTGCACAGCGATGTGACAGCGGACATTACGGTGGTGGTTGTGGCCGAGTAATTTCCCCACATGGACAGCACGCTGGATTCTCTGCGGGTTCCGCCTCATAGCATCGAGGCGGAGCAGGCAGTGTTAGGCGGGCTGCTCCTCGATAACCAGGCATGGGACAAGATCGGCGATTTGATCGCCGATTCTGATTTTTATCGAGAGGATCATCGGCGCATCTACCGTGCCATTCTGCTGCTGCTGGAGCAGAATCGACCTGCGGATCTTTTGACGCTCTCCGACCTGCTGGGTCAACGCCAGGAACTGGAAGGTGTGGGCGGCATGGCTTATTTGGCGGCCATGGCCCAGAATACGCCCAGTGCCGCCAATATTCGACGTTATGCCGAAATCGTTCGGGAACGTGCCCTGATGCGCAGTTTGGTGCAAGCAGGGACAGAAATCACCGAAAGCGCTTTTACCCCCACGGGACGTTCTGCTCGTACCCTGTTGGATGAGGCTGAAGCCAGAATCTTTCATATAGCCGAACATGGTTCTCGGGGTGCCCAGGGATTTCGTCCCCTGAGTACTTCCCTGGCAGAAACCGTTACGCGTATCGATGAACTTTACCGGGCAGGCAACCATGATCCGGTGACCGGAGTTCCCACCGGATTTGTGGATCTGGATAAAATGACCGCCGGTTTGCAGGCCGGAGATCTGGTTATTATCGCTGGTCGTCCCTCCATGGGAAAAACCGCTTTGGCACTGAACATGGCGGCGCATGTTGCCTTGGGCCCCAAATTGCCCGTGGGGATTTTCAGTATGGAAATGTCGGCGGGACAGTTGGCCCTGCGTTTACTGAGTCTGCATGGACGTATCGATCAGCAAAGTTTGCGTACGGGTCGTATGCAACCCGAGGATTTCAGTCGTCTGACCCGTGCCTTGGGAGATTTGAGTCAGGCTCCTTTGGAGATTGACGAAAGCGCCGCCTTGAATCCTCTGGACCTGCGCGCAAGGGCACGTCGTTTGCACCGTCAGTATGGGGGATTAGGGTTGTTGGTTATCGATTATCTGCAATTGATGTCCAGTTCCGGTGCAGGGGAAAATCGGGCCACGGAAATTTCTGAAATATCCCGCTCTCTCAAAGCTCTGGCCAAGGAACTCAAAGTCCCGGTGATTGCGCTGTCGCAGTTGAATCGCAGTCTGGAACAGCGTCCCAACAAGCGGCCGGTCATGTCGGATCTCCGTGAATCAGGCGCCATCGAGCAGGATGCCGATGTAATCCTGTTCATCTACCGGGATGAGGTCTACAACGAGAACAGTCCGGACAAGGGATCGGCAGAAGTCATCATCGGCAAACAACGGAATGGTCCAATCGGGACGGTGCGTCTGACCTTCCTGAACCATTACACCCGCTTCGAAAATTTCGCCCAGACGTATTCGGGCCGCCCGTTCTGAGCGTTCCTCCATGGCCCGCGCCAAAAGTGTCTTCGTCTGTCGGGAATGCGGCGGGGAATCTCCGCGCTGGCAGGGCCAATGCCCCCATTGTCAGGCATGGAATACCCTGGCCGAATTTCGGACCGGGGAAGGGAAAGGGAAAGGGAGTGCTCAACGCTCTTCCCTGACCTCGCCCTCCTTGGTTCAGCCCCTCCATCAAGTCAAGGCCGAATCCTTGCAGCGCTTGTCCTCTGGGCTGCCGGAATTCGATCGGGTTCTGGGCGGGGGATTCGTGCCGGGAGGGGTGGTATTGCTGGGCGGGGATCCGGGGATTGGCAAATCCACCCTTTTGTTGCAATCCCTGGCTCAGGTAGGAAAACAGCACGGTGTCCTGTATGTGACAGGGGAAGAATCCCCAGAGCAGGTGGCAGAGCGGGCGCGTCGTCTGCAACTGTCGGGGGCTGCGGTGGATCTGTTGGCCGAAACGCGCTTGCAGGCAGTGGAAGCGGTGATTCGGGAGCGCCAGCCGCAACTGGTGGTCATCGACTCCATACAAACCCTGTACAGCGATGCGCTGGAAGCTGCGCCGGGCTCGGTATCCCAGGTGCGTGACTGTGCGGCCCAACTGACGCGCCTGGCCAAGAGTGGCGGTCCGGTGATGATCCTGGTGGGGCATGTCACCAAGGAGGGCACCTTGGCTGGTCCGCGTATCCTCGAGCATATGGTGGACACAGTGCTGTATTTCGAGGGGGATGGCAGTTCCAGTTATCGTTTGATTCGCGCGATCAAGAACCGTTTTGGGGCGGTGAATGAATTGGGTGTCTTTGGGATGACCGAGACGGGTTTGCGCGAAGTCAGCAATCCTTCCGCCTTGTTCATGTCCCGTCATGCACAACCGGTATCTGGTTCTTGCGCCACGGTGACCCTGGAAGGCACCCGCCCTCTGGCGGTGGAGATTCAGGCGCTGCTGGATGAGAGTCGGATGGGTATTCCGCGTCGGCTCACGGTGGGACTGGAGCAAAATCGTCTGGCCCTGCTCCTGGCGGTGCTACATCGTCATGCTGGGGTGTCCTGTGGGGACCAGGATGTCTTCGTCAATGCCGTGGCTGGGGTGAGGATTGGCGAACCTGCTGCGGATCTGGCCATCCTGTTGGCCATTGTCTCCAGTTTGCGCAATCGTCCCCTGCCGCCTGGTTGGGTGGTGTTTGGTGAAGTAGGGTTGGCGGGGGAGGTACGCCCCGTTCAGCGTGGTCTGGAGCGCTTGCGCGAAGCTGCAAAGTTGGGTTTTGCGGTGGCTCTGATACCCCGTGCCAATGCCCCTCGGCAGATACCCGACGGGATTCGTCTCATTACAGTGGAACGGGTCGAAGAAGCGGTTCAGGCTTTTCGGGATGGGTCGTAGTCACTTTCGATCTGAATGATTTCGCCGCTTCGTCCGCGACTATCCGGACCCAGCCAGTACTGGTAATGAGGCATGAGAGATGAAATATTCGGTAGACATTCCGGCACTTCACCGGGATGGGTGCGATGGCGCATCGGGGATGCGACGGGGCCTGGAATCAGGACATTGAAGCGCAGGTCGGAGTCATCCCGGTGCTCCTGGGCAAAGAGTCGAGCCAAGGCAATCAGGCTGGCCTGGCTCAGTCCAAATCCCCCCCAGTAGACATCCGGGGACAGGCCATGTTGTTCGGCGGTAAATAGAACCGCACCATCTGGTGCTGCCTCCAGCAGAGGTAAACAGGCGCGCGTGAGGGCGAAGGGCGCGAACAGGTTAGTGGTAAAAGCCTTTTCCCAATGATTCAGTCTTTGTTGGGAAAGTTTGCTTAACTTTATAAATTGACTGGCACTATGCAGAATTCCGTCGAGTCTGCCCAAGGCCTGGGTCAGGGTGACCGCCAGGGCCTCGAAACGAGAATCGTCGGCTTGGGCCAGATCAAAGGGAAGAATCACCGGTTGGGGGTGTCCGGCAGAGACGATCTCATCGTATACCCCATCGAGGCGGGATTCATTGCGGCCGAGCAGGACCGTGGTGGCCCCCGCAGTCGCCAGTGCGCGTGCGGCATGGCGTCCCAGTCCGGAACTGGCACCGGTGACCAAAATGACCCGATCATTCAATATCATGGTTGAAGCCTCCAATGTTTCCGTCCTTGCCATTGTAATCCAGGAGGGATCATTTGCCGAATTTGACGGCCAGTGAAGAACAGGAGTAAGGTTGTCCCAGTTGTCGGGAGTTGAGGAAGGGGTTTTTTGTTATAATCAAATATTATTAAAAGCAAATTTAATTCGCATTGCAAAGGTCATGGAAAATCGCACGGCTCGTTTGAGTGTCCTAATCGATCCCGTCAAAAAAGAAATTTTTGAGGAGATCTGTCGTTTGCATGATTTGACACCTTCCCAGGTGGTGCGCCAGATGATCCGGGAATTCATCCACACCCGGGGTTCTTCCGAGCAACTGGCGCGCATGCCGCGCAGCCGTTTATCCCAGGACTGAACCCATGCCCTTGCTGCCCCTCGATCTCGTTGGACTGATTCTCACAGGGTGGAGCGGGTTGGGTCTGCTGGGACTGGTGCTACCCGCCCGCCTGGGGCGGTGCCTGTTGTTTCCCCTGATTGCCGGGTTATCTGCCCTCATGGCAGGGGCGGGGCTTTGGGCCCTGCAGGGAGGAGCACAGACTTTGGTACTGCCCATCGGATTGCCGGGGATGCCCTTTCATTTGCGTCTCGACGTTCTGTCAGCGTTTTTTCTGACGCTGCTGGGCTTGGCAGGGAGTGGGATTAGCGCTTATGCAACGGGATACTTTCGGCACATGGCAGAAACTCAACCAGGCGATTTTCAGCGCCTGATTTTGCTCTATGCGCTTTTTCTCGCCAGTATGGGGATGGTACTGGTGGCGGATGATGCCTATTTCTTCATGGTGGCCTGGGAAAGCATGGCGCTTTCTTCCTATTTTCTGGTGACCACCGATCATGAGATTCCGGCAATTCGTGAGGCGGGTTTTCTGTATCTCCTGATGGCGCATCTGGGCGCTATTGCCTTGCTGTTGTGTTTCGGCTTGTTACAAAGTGGCACAGGCGGTGATTATGCCTTTGCCACGCTCCGGCATCATTCTTTGACGAGTTTCTGGTCGAGTACGGCATTTATTCTGGCGTTAATCGGGTTTGGTGCCAAGGCCGGCTTGCTGCCACTCCACACCTGGTTGCCTGAAGCCCATCCCGCTGCACCTTCTCCGGTGTCGGCGCTGATGAGCGGGATCATGCTCAAAATGGCCTTGTATGGCTTGTTACGGGTACTTTTCGATCTGCTTGGACAGCCCTTGTGGTGGTGGGGGGCGCTTCTGGTGGGATTGGGTTCCTTGACGGCACTCTTCGGCGTGCTTTTCGCCGCTGTCCAATCTGATATCAAGCGTTTGTTGGCCTGGTCTTCCGTGGAAAACATGGGGCTGATTCTGAGTGGATTGGGTTTGACCTTGTTGTTTCATGGAGCCGGGCAAGAAACCGTTGCTGCCCTGGCCCTGGCGGCGGTGTTGTATCACGCCCTCAATCATGCCTTTTTCAAGGGATTGTTGTTTTTGGGTGCGGGATCGGTGTTGCATGCCACGGCGGAACGGAACATGGCCAAATTAGGGGGGCTGATCCGTGTCATGCCCTGGGTGGCGGGATTGAGTTTGGTGGGCGCTCTGTCACTGGCCGGATTGCCGCCTTTCAACGGGTTTGTTTCGGAGTGGCTGTTGTTGCAGGCCTATTTGCTGCGTCCTGATCTGCCGCAGCCCTGGCTCAATATGGTACTGCCTCTGGGGGCCGCAGTGCTGGCATTGGTCGGGGCCCTGGCGGGTTTTGCCATGGTCAAGTTTTATGGCATCGTTTTTTTGGGGCAGGCGCGGGGTCTGGTGCTGAGTGAGGTACAGGATATCGGTGTTTGGGAGCGTTTCGGAATGGGGTGGATGGCCTTGGGTTGTGTGCTGTTGGGCCTATTTCCCAGTTCGGTCATCCTGCAACTGGATACGGTGACCCATGCGCTGGTGGGGCAGGGATTGGGTGCCAGTGCTGCCCGACACGGCTGGTTATGGGTCACCCCGGTTTCTGCCAACCGAGCGAGTTACAGTCCGCTGATCCTGTTTGCCGTCATTGGGGTGAGTGTGGGTTTGACCTTTCTGGGGGTACGCCGGTTTTTTCATGGTCGGTGGCGACGGGCACCGGCCTGGGACTGCGGCTATCCTTTCCAGACTGCGCGCATGCAGGATAGTGCCGATGGGTTTGGCCAACCGATCAAGCAGATTTTCGAATCATTCTTTGGCCTGTCACGGGAGATTCCCAGCCCCTTTGATTCTCATCCGCACTACCACAGCGAGGTACGCGATCCACTTTGGGCTCTCTGTTATTTGCCGCTGGTGCGGGGCGTAGCCCGTCTGGTGAAATGGGTGGGGGTGTTGCAGCAGGGGCGTATCTCCACCTATCTGCTGTTCAGTTTTACCACACTGATGGCCTTGCTGGCACTCGTGACAGGGAGCCGGCCATGACGTTGGTAAACTGGTTGCTTCAAGGGGGGCAGGAAATTCTGGGTGTTCTGCTGGCGCCGCTGTTGATGGGTTGGGTAGGGATTTGGCGGGCCTGGCTGCAAAATCGACAAGCGCCTCCCTTGACACAGCCTTATCGGCAGTTATTCAAGTTATTTCACAAGGAAGTGGTGATTGCGGAAACAGCATCTCCTCTATTCCGTGTGACCCCCTATCTTCTTTTCGGGTGTATGGGTTTGACCGCCAGTTTGATTCCCATGGTCATCACCGATCTCCCTCTGGCTGGCGCAGTGGACGTGATCGCTCTGGTGGGGTTGCTGTCCCTGGCCAGGGTGTTTTTGGCACTGGCAGCCATGGATGTGGGGACGGCTTTTGGTTCGCTGGGGGCGCGCCGTGAAATGTTGGTGTCCTTTCTGGCAGAGCCGGCACTCCTCATGGTGTTTTTTACCATTGCGTCTCTCAATGCCAGTACCTCCCTGCGTTTCATGGTGACCGGATTTGCTGCACGCGGATTTTATCTCTATCCCAGTCTGGCCTTTGCCGGGGTTGCTTTCCTGATGGTGCTGCTGGCGGAGAATGGACGGATCCCGGTGGACAACCCTGAGACACATCTGGAACTGACGATGATCCATGAAGCCATGATCCTGGAATATTCGGGACGTCATCTGGCCCTCATCGAATGGGCCAATGCCCTAAAATTATTGATCTATTTCAGCCTTGGCTTTGCGCTTTTCCTGCCCTTTGGTCTGACGGATAGTCAGCGGGGATGGGGGATCCTGGGGGCTCTGATCCTGTTTCTTCTTAAATTGACGGTGATGGGTGCGGGCTTGGCCGTACTGGAAACCGTTTCGGCCAAACAGCGTTTATTTCGTGTTCCGGAATATCTGGGAACCGCATTTCTGCTGGCGGTATTGGCCATTCTGTTGCATTATCTGCTGGGTTCCTGAGCATGAGTCACTGGAACCCGGCTCCCTTTGCACAGCAACTACTCGATCTGTTTGCCTCGTTATTGCTTCTGATCGCCTTTGCCATGCTTTCCCAGCGCCGCATCCTGACCTTGATCCACCTCTTTGCCTGGCAAGGTTTGATCCTGACCTTGTCCATTGCGGACAGTGCCTGGCTGACGCATCAACCCCATTTGTATTATTCGGCGGCCTTGACCTTGATCATCAAGGTCCTGATTCTCCCCCTGCTGTTGCATCGCCTGATTCGCCGTCTCGACGTGGTATGGGACGTGGAAACCTTGATCAACATTCCCACCACGATGCTGGTGGGGATTGGTCTGGTGGTTTTCTCCTTCAATCTGGCTCTGCCTATTTCACACTTTTCCAGCACCATCCTGCGCAATACCCTGGGCATTGCCCTGGCCAGTGTGTTGCTGTCTTTCATGATGATGATTACGCGCCGTAAAGCGGTGCCCCAGGTCATTGGTTTTCTGGCCCTGGAAAATGGCCTGTTTCTGGCGGCTACCTCAGCCACTTATGGCATGCCCATGGTGGTGGAACTGGGGGTGGCCCTCGACGTGCTGGTGGGAATGTTTATTTTTGGGATCTTCTTTTTTCAGATTCGTGAAACCTTCGACAGTCTGGATATCCGCCACATGGAAAAACTCAAGGAAGAATGACATGGAGATTTGGGTACTGTTAAGTTTTCCGTTGCTGGGCGGGCTTTGGCTGGGCGCAACGGGGCAACGGGCACAGGCACCGCTGGTCAATCTTCTTTTCAGTCTTGCCACTCTGGGGGCTGCAGGGTTCCTGGCAGTGCGCGTGCTACAGGAGGGTCGGGTGAGTGCCTGGGATGAACAGTTCGTGGTGGACCCCTTCAATGTCTTTCTGGTGGGGTTGACGGCTTTTGTGGGCATGACGACGGCGTGGTTCTCGCGCTCCTATGTGGGGAATGAAGTGCAGCATGGGCGGCTTTCGGCGAGCCGTTTGCGTCTTTATCACGGCATGTATCAGGCTTTCCTGTTCACCTTATTGGTGGCTTTGACCACCAATAATCTGGGGTTGTTGTGGGTGGCCATGGAGGCGGCGACCTTGACCACGGTATTGTTGGTGTCCTTGTATCGAACCCCGGCCAGTCTGGAAGCCGCCTGGAAATATTTCATTCTGTGCGGTGTCGGTATCGCCCAAGCCCTCTTTGGCACCATATTGCTCTATTTTGCTGCAGAAAAAGTTCTGGGAGAAGGGGGGAACGCCTTGCTCTGGACCCATCTGGCCCAGGTCAAGGGGCAACTGGAGCCCACCATCGTTTCTTTGGCCTTCGTATTTTTGCTGGTGGGGTATGGCACCAAAGTGGGACTTGCCCCACTCCACAACTGGCTGCCCGATGCCCATGCTGAAGGTCCAACGCCCATTTCTGCCGTGCTGTCCGGTTTGCTGCTCAATGTGGCCCTGTATGCGATATTACGTACCAAAGTGCTGGTGGACGGCGCTCTGCACCAACCTTTCGCCGGGCATCTGATGATGGGGTTTGGAGTCTTCAGCGTGGCCGTGGCAGCGCTTTTTCTGATGCGTCAGAAGGACATCAAACGTCTTTTCGCTTATTCTTCCATTGAGCACATGGGGTTGATGACGTTTGCTTTCGGGATGGGGGGAGCGGTAGCGAATTTTGCCGGACTATTGCACATGACGATGCATTCCCTCACCAAATCCGCCATTTTTTTTGCCGTGGGTCACGCCAGCCAGAAAAGCGGGACGCAACTCATGACGCAGATTCGGGGCTTGATCCGTACCAGTCCCACCATCGGTTGGGGGTTATTGCTGGGCGCACTGGCCATCCTCGGCATGCCCCCTTTCGGCGTCTTTGCCAGCGAATTTCTGATCTTGACCACGGCCATGCATGAACAGCCCTGGGCCACCCCCATTTTGCTGGGTGCCTTGGGAGTAGCCTTTGCGGCGATTTTTGGTAAGGTTCAACCCATGGTCTTCGGTCCCGCAACCGGGCAGCGCCTGCCCCATCCTCCGGCCATCCTGCCGGTATTCCTGCACTTGACCCTAGTCTTGATCCTTGGCCTTTATCTGCCGCCAGTCCTGGCGACCTGGTATCGTCAGGCTGCAGCGCTGCTGGGTTAGGACAATGATGACTTCGATGCCTCCCCTGCAGACCTTGCCTGGTGTTGTGCCGGCTTGGCAGGAAACGGTATCCCGGGAGGATCTGCGGAGTCTCTGTCTGACGCAAAAGGAACAGGGTGCGCGCCTGGTTTCTCTGTGGGGCAGTGATGAAGGGGAAGAAAATTTTGACCTGCATCTGGCCCTGGCGGTGCAGGGAGGACTACGCTGGCTACGGGTATCTCTTCCCGCCCATGACCCCACCTACCCAGCATTGGACGATGTGTTTGCCAATGCCAATCGTTTGCAACGCGCCACCCATGATCTGCTGGGTCTGCTTGCCCAGGGAGCCGCAGAGAGTCGCCCTTGGTTGCGCCACAGCGCTTGGCCCGCTGACCGTTTCCCCCTGCGGAAAGGAGAAGACGGACAAGTTTACCCACCTCTGGTACGGGAACCCTATCCTTTTGTCACGGTGAGCGGGCAGGGGGTACATGAAATCCCCGTGGGGCCGGTGCATGCCGGCATCATCGAACCGGGGCATTTTCGCTTTTCCGTGGTGGGAGAACGGGTGCTGCGTCTCGATACTCAATTGGGGTATACCCACAAGGGGATCGAGAAACGGGCCGAATCTCTTGCTCCGGCGGCCTTGATCCATCTGGCCGGAAGAGTATCTGGCGACAGTACGGTGGCCGGTGCCTGGGCGACGGCTCAGGCGCTGGAATCCATTTTGGGGCGTCAGATTCCGGAACGAGCCGAATGGCTGCGTGCCCTCTGGCTGGAAAGGGAACGTCTGGTCAATCATTTGGGAGATTTGGGGTACCTATGCAACGATGTGGGGTTGAGTGCAGGGTTTTCCCTGTTTTGGGCGCTCAAGGAAACCGCCTTGCGTACCCACGAAAAACTGGTGGGACACCGTTATCTGCATGACCAGATTCAGTTAGGGGGCGTGGCCCGGGCATTGACGGTCTCTGACTGTCAATCCCTGCGGGAGGAAGGTGTGACTCTGGAGCGGGAAGTGCATCGTTTGCAGGAATTGTTACAGGAACACGCGGGGGTACAGGACCGCTATGTGAGCACGGGAAGGGTGACCCCGGAGTTGGCTGCCCGTCTTGGTTTGGTGGGGTTGGCAGGACGAGCCTCGGCTCAGGCATGGGACCTGCGCGTGTCCTGTCCCACGCCCCCCTATGCACAGGCTGAAGTGCGCATGGCGACTCGCACTCAGGGCGATGTGGCCGCAAGGGTGGCCGTGCGCTTTGATGAAGTTTTTGAATCCTTGCGTCTGATTCGTCATTTCATCGAGTATTTGCCGTCTGGACCGAGCCTTTGGAACGACACGCCCCCCTTGCGGGCAGGAGTCGGGGTGGGTTGGGTGGAGGGGTGGCGCGGCGAGGTATTCGTAGCCCTGGAACTGGGGGCGCAGGGGCAGGTACGACGCTGGCATCCGGAAGATGTGTCCATGAGCAACTGGCCCGTTCTGGAACATGCGGTGCAGGGCAATATCGTGCCGGATTTTCCTTTGATCAACAAGTCCTTTAACTTGAGTTACAGCGGGCAGGATGGATGATGGCCAATATTTTGAACGAGATTTTACGCCATGGAGTGCGCAGTGAACCCTTTTCCTGGCCGCAGGCTGACCTAGAAACTTGGCAACAGGCTTTGTGGCAGCGCTTTGGACGGGCCCTGGTGATTCGCCATGTGGATGCGGGGTCGTGCAACGGCTGTGAACTGGAAATCCATGCGCTCAATGCTCCCCAGTACAACTTGACGGGGCTGGGCCTACATTTTTCTGCCAGTCCGCGCCATGCCGACCTGTTGTTGGTGACCGGTCCCGTTTCCCGACACATGGAGGAGGCTCTGCGTCGCACCTACGCGGCATTGCCGGAACCCCGTTGGGTGGTGGCGGTGGGGGACTGTGGACGCGATGGGGGGGTGTTTGGAAAATCCTATGCCTGTTTGGGTGGGGTCAGTCAGGTCATTCCGGTGGACGTGGTGGTGGCGGGCTGTCCCCCGACGCCGTTGCAACTGCTGGCAGGGATCTGGCGGGCAGTGACGAGCGCCAAAGGCTCGACCCTACCCCGGCCAGAATGACCACTCCAATGCCGAGCCAGGTTGTCAGGGCGGGACGTTCGGTAAAAACAACCATCCCCAGCAGGGTGGAGAAGACGATGGTGCCATAGGCCAGATTGGCAACCACCAAGGTTATTCCAGTGCGGTAGGCGCGTGTCATGGTCAGTTGTCCGAGGGTGGCAAAGAGCCCCAATCCGGCCAGAATGCCCAGAGAATGAAGGGACCAGGCATGGGCAGGTTGAAAGGGCAGGGCCAGACCGGTCACCACAGTGGAGAGGGTGGTGAAGTAAAACACCACCCGCCAGTCCGGTTCGCCCAGACGGGCCATGCTACGAATCTGGGCGTAGGAGAATCCGGCGCTCATGCCCGACAGTAAACCAATTCCTGCATACCCCCACTGTTGGGGCGTCAGATGGGGCTGTAACAACAGAATCACCCCCCCGAATCCCAGTCCCAGAAGCCCCAGCAATCCGGGTCGGGAATCGTGGGGTTGGGTGAAGCGCAGGATGGCTGCCAGAAAAATGGGAGAGGTATAATTAAGGGTGACGGCAGTGGCCAGAGGCAAATGGGCCAAGGCCAGAAAATACAGCCAGAGAGAGATCAGTCCAGACAGACTGCGCCCCAGATGGCGGAGCCAATGTACAGAGGCATAGGCCCTGAGGGGTTGGCGGGCCATGATCAAGAGGAAAAGCATACCAAACAGTGAACGATAAAATACCAGTTCCGAAGCACTGAAATCCTGTGCGCCCCACTTGACAAAGACTCCCATCAGAGCGAAGTTTAGACCCGCCACCAACATCCAGAGAGAACCCGAAAGGGAGGGGTGTGGCTGAGGGGTTGGGGTCACAGGAAGATCGGTCAAGAGGGAGGAAGAAGCATTATAAGCGGAGATCTTCTTGCGTACTGTAACCGGGGGCCGTTTTGCTTCGGAGGGTCTAATTCTGACTTAAGATCGAGGGTTCATGATGTTCGCTTTTCTAAAGGAACCTTAACCGGGAAGAACCATTTGTTACAATCGCAAAAGTGCCCATTGGTATAATTTGCTGGTACAAATTACCACTCATACAGGACCCTTTCATGAGAATTTCTGACTATGATATCGGTCCAGATCACCCTCCCTTCGTTATTGCCGAAGTGGCTCAAAGCCATGAAGGCAGTTTGGGTCAGGCCATGGCTTTTATTGAAGTGGCCGCCGAGTGCGGGGTGCAGGCCGTTAAATTTCAAACTCATTTGGCCGCAGAAGAAAGTACGGTGCACGAACCTTGGCGTGTTCCTTTCAGCCTGCAGGATCGTTCCCGTTATGACTACTGGCAGCGTATGGAATTTACGTTCGAGCAATGGAAGATACTCAAACTTCATGCAGAACGTCATGGCCTGGTGTTTTTAAGCAGTCCTTTTTCTGTTCGTGCCTGTGAATGGCTTGATGCCTTGGGCATGGCGGCTTGGAAAATCGCTTCCGGCGAGGTCCATAACCCGGAACTGCTGGAATGGGTAGGGCGTACCGGCAAACCCCTCCTGCTCTCCAGTGGCTTGATGGCCCCCGAGGGTTTGCTGGCCTTGGCGCAAGAATTCCGGTGTCATGGTTCATCTGTGGCGCTGATGCACTGTACCAGTCGTTATCCCACCCCTCCGCAGGAAGTGGGCCTTAATCTGCTGGAAACCTTGCTCGAGGCGGAGCCTTCATTTCCGGTTGGATTGTCCGACCATTCGGCATCTCCTGTTCCAGGGATTGTGGCGACTTATCTGGGCGCCTCACTACTGGAAGTTCATTTGACGTTGCATGAACGGATGTTCGGACCGGATGTTCCAGCTTCCCTTACTCCCACCAGGCTTAAAGCACTGGTGGACGGTGCACTCTTTGCCTGGAGTATGCGTACCTCACCTGTTTTGAAATCAGTGCAACTAGAACGATTAGGCTTTGACCCTGCCATTTTTGGGCGATCCTGGGTGACTACTCAAGACCTGCCGGCCGGTCATTCCCTGACCCGTTCAGATCTAGCTTTCAAAAAGCCGGGAGGCGGGTTGGGTTATGAAGATTTGTATCACCTTCTCGGTCAGGTGTTGACCCGTGCGCTTCCCAAAGATCATCTCTTGGAAATCAATGATGTCCATCCCTCGTAAAATCCTTGTCGCTATTACCGCTCGCCCCAGTTATTCCCGTATTCGCAGTACCCTGCAGGCTTTGAATCAACAGGAAGACGTCGAATTGCACTGTCTTTGCTCCGGTTCCGCACTTTCGGACCGACATGGCCGGGTGGCCGACCTGATCCGTGAAGATGGATTCCATGTGGCGGCGGAAGGGGAGACCCTGGTTCCGGGGAATGATCCTGGACGCATGGCAGAAACCACGGCACAGACTATTTTATTTACGACGCGCCATCTGGAGATCGCCCGTCCGGATTGGGTCATCACCATCGCTGATCGTTATGAAACTCTGGGTACGGCAGTGGCTACATCCTATTTGGGGATTCCCCTGATCCATGTGCAAGGTGGTGAAATCACCGGAAATATCGATGAGCGGGTGCGTCATGCCGTGACCAAATTGTCCGATATTCATCTGGTAGCTAATGCCCAGGCGGCAGCGCGTCTCATGCGCATGGGGGAACATCCGGACAGTATCTATGTAACCGGGTGTCCTTCCATTGATCTGGCACGGGAAGCCTGCCAGATCTCCCTGGATGACCTGGCGTTGGCGCTGGTTGGACAGGAGGGATTGGATCATTTCAATCTCGAGGGCGAATTCATCATGGTATTGCAGCATGCGGATACCACAGAGCATGAGTCCAGTTATCGCCACATGATGATGACCCTGCAGGTGGTCAGTGCCAGTGGTTTGCCTTTCGTGGTTTTCAACCCCAACAGTGATGCGGGATCTGAGGCCACCTCCCGGGCGGTGACCGATTTTCGTCGGGATCATCCCCTTGCACCCATGGGAATGATCGCCAATCTGGAGGGGCGCCTGTTCCTGCGTTTATTGCGTCAGGCGCGCTGTTTGATCGGAAATTCCAGTGTGGGGATTCGAGAATGCGCTTTTCTGGGTACACCGGTGGTGAATCTGGGCGATCGTCAGAACGGACGGGAACGTGCCAGCAATGTGCGCGACAGTCCCTGGAAACCCCAGGCCATGGCACAGGCCCTGACCTATCAGTTGCAACAGAGTTACGCCGGGAGCCAGATCTACGGTTCAGGCCACTCGGGAGAGTTGATGGCGGATATTGTTGCCCATCTGGCCCTCCCGCGTAAAAAGCGCTTTCATGACCCCGCCTGATTCGGCGGGGATCCGGCGGTTCAGTCGTTCAGATGCCAGATATTCCGGGCATATTCCTGAATACATCGGTCGCTGGAGAAAACCCCCATGTGGGCGACATTGAGAATGGAGCGGCGTGTCCATTCCGTGGGATTGCGGTAAACATCATCCACCCGTTCCTGGGCGGCAATATAAGCTTCGTAATCCGCCAGCAGGAAGAAGCGGTCGCGGGTGGTGAGTTCTTCCACGATGGGGGCGAAGCGATGGGGTTGATCCGGCGAAAAATACCCCTGGGTGATCATGTCCAGTACCTGACGTAACTCCTCGTGGGTATGGACCAATTCCTGCGGGTGGTAACCGGTTTTTTGAAGTTGGGCGATCTGTTCGGTAGTCTCGCCGAATACGAAGAAGTTGTCCCATCCTACGGCCTGTCCAATCTCGATATTGGCTCCATCCAGGGTTCCCAGTGTGAGCGCACCATTGAGTGCCAGTTTCATGTTGCCCGTTCCCGAGGCCTCGGTACCGGCGGTGGAGATTTGTTCTGACAGTTCGGCGGCAGGAATGAGACGCAAGGCAATGGTGACATTGTAGTTGGGAATGAAGACGACCTTGAGTCGATCATGGACCAGAGGGTCGTTATTGATGACTTCAGCCACGGCATGGATCAGGGCGATGATACGTTTGGCAGCGGCGTAGCCAGGAGCTGCCTTGCCGCTGAAGATGACGGTACGGGGGACCAGGTGATCGCCCTGTCCCGAACGCAGGCGGTTGTAGCGGGTGATGACCCCCAGCACATTGAGCAGTTGACGTTTGTATTCGTGAATTCGTTTGACCTGTACATCGAACAGGGTCTCCGGATCCAGCGTCATGCCATGGCGCTGGAAAAGATACGCGGCCAGGGCCTGTTTGTTGGCTTGTTTTACCGCGCGAAAACGCTGCTGGAATATTTCATCATCGGCTCGGTGGGCCAGTGCCGAGAGTTGGGACAGATCGTTTTTCCAGGCCTCTCCCAAAGTCTCCGAAAGCAGGGCCGAAAGACGGAAATTGGCTTCATTGAGCCAGCGTCTGGGGGTGATGCCGTTGGTGACATTGAGGATCTTGCCGGGATAGAGAGCGTCGAATTCAGCGAAGGTCGTGGATTTGAGCAACTGGGTGTGTAATTGGGCGACCCCGTTGACATGATGGCTTCCAACAATGGCGAGATGGGCCATGCGAACGCGCCGTCCGCCTGTTTCGTCGATGAGGGAAAGACGTTGCAGCACGCTGGGGTCGCCGGGGTGACGGTGGCGTACTTCCTCGAGCAGGCGGTGGTTGATTTCATAAACCAACTGCAGATGGCGAGGCAGTAACTTCTCCATCAAGTCGACGCTCCATGTTTCCAGCGCTTCGGGCATGATGGTGTGGTTCGTGTAGGAAAACAGACGGTTCGTGAGGTCCCAGGCCGAATCCCAATCCCAGTGATACACGTCCAGCAACAGGCGCATCAGTTCCGGGATGCACAGGCTGGGGTGGGTGTCGTTGAGCTGAATGGCTACTTTGTCTGCCAGCATGCTCAGGTCGGGATGATGGTTCAAATGACGCTGTATGATGTCCTGCAGGGAGGCGCTGACAAAAAAGTATTGTTGCTTGAGACGCAACATTCGACCTTCCATGCTGGAATCATCGGGGTACAAGACCATGGAGAGATTTTCGGATTCGTTTTTGTTGGCGACGGCCTCCATGTAATCGCCTTCATTGAAATAGCGCAGATCGAATTCGTGAGTGCCCCTGGCTGACCATAAGCGCAAACTGTTGGTGGTGGGGGTGGCATGTCCGGGTACGGGAAGATCATAGGCCAGAGCGAGGACGACCTCAGTATCTACCCAATGATAACGGGCTACGCCGTCTTCTTCACGGTAATGGGTGACTTTGCCGCCAAAGTGAATTTCGTAACTGACTTCAGGGCGGCGGAATTCCCAGGGATTGCCAAAACGCAACCAACTATCCGGACGCTCGATCTGCTCGCCATTTTCAATGTCCTGATGGAACATGCCATACTCATAGCGAATGCCGTAACCACAGGCCGAGTAGTTCAGGGTGGCCAGGGAATCCATGAAACAGGCGGCCAGGCGTCCAAGACCCCCATTGCCCAGACCTGCATCCTCTTCCACGGCGCGAATTGATTCGAAGTCCACCCCCAGATCGGTCAGACATTCCCGACAGGTATCGAGCAGTCCCAGATTGTAAAGGCTATTGACCAACATCCGACCGAGGAGAAATTCGAGAGAAAGGTAATAGACCCGTTTTCCTTCGTGCTTGTGCAACTGCTCCTGGGTTTGAATCCAGTTTTCCACCATGCAGTCGCGTACGGCATGGGCAACGGCCACGAACCAGTCATGGCGAGAGGCTTTGTCCCGAGTCTTGCCAACGGTAAAGAGCAGGTGATTGGAAATGCTGCGCTGGAGCGATACCTTGTCCAGTCCTGGGCGATCGTGGGGAAGGGGCGGGGTCGAAGCACGTTTTGCCATGGAACACCTCTTGTGGATAGGGGGGAGGGGACCCTATGGTAATCCCGGCATTTCAGCAGAAGTGTTTCATTCTGTGACAGGTTTGATGGAGATCTTTACCCCCTGGAAAGGACCTCACAGGCCCGTGTTGCGTGTTGTTCAGGAGCCCCGCAGAAGCAGAATGGCGGGGTCGAGCACCAGCATGAAATTGAGGATCATGATGGCCAGAATCGAAAACATAAAATGACCCCGGGCCCAGGATTTCAGGTGAAGATGATGACGGGTTTTCCAGGTCATGCCCAGCCAACTTCCCCCCACAGTCAGCATCACGAGCAGGTAGGTCGGTCCGGTCAGGCTATAAAAAAAGGGCAGCAGGGTGGCCAGTAGAAAGGCGCCAATGTAGTAGGGCAAACGCTGGCGCACTACTTCTTCTCCATGAGTGAGAGGCAAGAGACGGAGTCCGGCTCGACGATAATCCTCGAGGTGCAAGAGAGCAATGGCATGGGCGTGGGGAATTTGCCACAGGCAGAAGATCAGAAACAGGAACCAGGCCCCCGGTCCCAGATGGTGGGTGACTGCTGTGTAGCCTATCAGGGGAGGAATGGCTCCAGCGATGCTGCCGACCCAAATCCCCAACCAGGAATGACGTTTGAAATACAGGCTATACAAACCAACGTAGACAAAAATTCCGGTCAGAGAAACGGCCAGGGTCAGAAGATTGGTATGGCATCCCAGCACCCAGGTACCGCTGCCCAACAACAGGGTGCCCCATGCCAAGGCTTGAGGGGCGGTGATTCTTCCCTGCGCCAAGGGACGCTGTCGGGTACGTTGCATGAAGGAGTCGATATCCCGGTCGATGAGGTTGTTGAAAACACAGCCGGCGCTGAGGATCAGGGCGGCACCCCAGAGAGTGGCATTGAGCAGGGACCAGGTTACCTGTCCTCGAGCGGCCAAACCAAATCCTCCGATTACGGAAACCAGATTGGCCAGCACGATGCCCGGCTTGATCAGGGACAAAAGATCCCGTCGGGACGGGGCAATTCTGAATGCGAGGGTATTCATCCCTAGGGGTCCATCCCCGACATCATGTGCAGGTTGGCGTTATGCATGATCCATAACGTGCCGCCCACCAGCAGGATGACAATGAGGAGGGTATAGAGGAGAGGAAGAAGGTGCCAAAGTTGTTCCGAGGAGGTGTCGACATGCAGGAAAAAATAAATCTGCACGGTAATCTGGAGAATGGCCAGTAGCGCGAGTATTCCGAACAGGAACGAAGACTCCAGGTGGGGGCCATAGAGAACCAGTCCAAAGGAGGCCAGGGTCAGGAACAGGGAGGCGGCAAATCCCCCTAGATAGGAGCGCAGGGAGCCATGGGAGGGGACAGATGTTTTCATGAACTGACTCCCATGAGATAAACAAGGGTAAACACACCGATCCAGATCAAGTCAAGAAAATGCCAGAACAGACTGAGGCGGATCAGGCGCGACTGGATGGGAACGGTGATTCCCCGGCGCCTTATTTGCAGGATCATGTTGATCATCCAGAGCAGACCGATGGTGACGTGCAATCCATGGGTCCCCACCAGGGTGAAGAAAGCAGACAGAAAACCACTGCGCTGGGGGCCATTCCCTGCACTCATGAGACGGATGAATTCATGGATTTCCATTCCGATGAAACCCATGCCCAACAAAACGGTCAAGCCCAACCAGTAGAGCAGGCGAATACGATCCTGACGCTGCATGGACAACAGGGCAAAGCCGGCGGTGGTACTGGATAGAAGCAGACAAAGGGTTTCGACGAAGACATAGGGAATATCGAAAAGATCTTTGCCGGTTGGCCCGCCGGCAAAATTCTGATGAAGTACGGCATAGGTGGCAAAAAGTGCAGCAAAGAGGACGCAGTCCGTCATCAGGTAAAGCCAAAAGCCGAAGGTGGCAAGACCTACGGAATCATGCTCGGGGTGTTCCCGCTCGATGTTTCCGATGACGAGGGGGGGCTGGGCAGTGATCATGGCAAGGGGTGTCTCTCAAAAGTGAGTTTTTGGATGGGGAGTCCTTCTGCGTAGGAAACGGAGGCATTGGGGTGGCGTAAAGCCGTTTCGATGGCGCGAACCTCCTGCGCAGAGAGTTCCTCCTCGGTGTGTTCGTCCCAGGAGCGGACAATGACGCAGCCAAGAAGGCCTGCCAGGGCAAGGATGGCCGACCACCACAGGTACCAGACCAGAGAGAAACCCAGAACGAAGGTCAATCCCCCCATGATGGGCCCCAGGCTGGAAGAACGGGGCAGGAGGATGGCTTCATAATCGACCTCTTCAGCGTGGCGTGCCTGCTTTTTCATGGAGTGGAAGGCATCCCGGGTATGGATTTGGGGAATCCGGGCAAAATTATAGGCAGGCGGGGGAGAGGGAATGGACCATTCCAGGGTACGCCCATCCCAGGGGTCACCGGTTTCATCGCGCAACTGGGCGCGGTTGCGAATGCTGAAGGTGAGTTGCAGGATTTGACACAGAATGCCTCCAAAGATGATCAAGGTTCCGCCCAAGGCAACCACCAGATAAGGTTGCCAATGAGAATTGTCATAATGGAGGAGGCGGCGAGGCATACCCATGAAACCCAAGGCATACAGGGGCATGAAGGCGAGGTAGAAGCCGACGATCCAAAGCCAGAAGGCCCGTTTGCCCCAGACTTCGTCCAGTTTGAAGCCAAAAACCTTGGGAAACCAGTAGGCATAGCCGGCAAAGTAGCCAAACAGTGCACCTGGGATCAGCATGTTATGGAAGTGGGCAATGAGAAATTCGGAATTGTGCAGTTCGAAATCGGCGCCGGGCACCGCCAGCAAGACCCCGGTCATGCCACCGATACAAAAAGTGACGATGAAACCCAGGGTCCACAGCACGGGGGTAGTGAATTCGATCCGCCCCCGGTAGAAGGTGAAGAGCCAGTTGAACACCTTAACCCCCGTGGGAATGGCGATGATCATGGTGGCAATGCCAAAAAAGGCGTTGACGTTGGCCCCCGCCCCCATGGTAAAGAAATGGTGTAGCCAGACCATGAAGGAAAGCATGGCAATGGCGACGGAAGCATAGACCATGGAAGTGTAACCAAAGAGCCGCTTTCTGGAAAAGGTGGCAGCCACTTCTGAATAGATGCCAAAGGCGGGGAGGATCACGATATACACTTCAGGATGTCCCCAGATCCAGAACAGATTGGTGAACAGCATCAGGTTCCCCCCTCCGTGGTTGGTGAAGAAATGCATTCCCGCATAGCGATCCAGGGCCAGCAGGGCAAGAACCACCGTGAGGGCTGGGAAGGCCAGCATGATGAGTACATTGGTGACCAGAATGGTCCAGGAAAAGATCGGCATTTTCATAAGGGTCATGCCGGGCGCACGCAGGCGCAGGATCGTCACAAAAAAGTTGATGCCGGTCATGAGGGTTCCCACCCCCCCCAATTGCAAGCCCCAGATCCAGTAGTCCACCCCCGGTCCGGGACTATAATGTTTTTCCGAGAGGGGCGGGTATCCCGACCACCCTGCGTGGGAAAAATTGCCCAGTCCCAGAGAGAGCATGACCAGAGCGGCGCTGGAGGCGGTCAACCAGAAACTTACTGAGTTGAGAAACGGATAGGCCACGTCCCGGGCCCCGATTTGCAACGGTACGACGATATTCATCAGGCCGATGAAAAAAGGCATGGCGACGAAAATGATCATGATCGTTCCATGGGCGCTGAAGATCTGATTGTAATGGTCCGGGGGCAGATAGCCTTGAGCGCTGCCTTCGGCCAGGGCTTGCTGGGTACGCATCAGTAGCGCATCGGCAAAACCGCGCAGGAGCATGATCAGGGCCAGCACCACATACATGATGCCAATCCGTTTATGGTCGACGCTGGTGAACCATTCCTTCCACAAATAGGACCATTTCCCGTGGTACCAGATCAGGAATGCAATACACAGCAGGAGCATGGTGGATCCGCCCAGAGTCGCCATGATGATGGGGTTGTCATAGGGGATTTCGCGCAAGGTCAGGCGACCGAAAATGAGTTCTTCCACTGGGTTAATCCTCGATGGCAGCCATGGGTGCAGGGGAAGGAGACATCATCGTCATCGTCCTGAGCGTGGTGTCTTGGGACAGGATGTTGTCGAAAAGGTCCGGCAGCGCCAAGGAGTAGAGGCGATGCGGTTCATTGATGGAGGGTTTTTCCAGGGCGGTGAAGGTGATGCGATCGAGCACCAGTCCTCCCGTTTGGACTTGGTGAACCCATTCTAGAAATGCTTCACGGGAAGTTGCCACGGTTTCAAACATCATGCCGGAAAACCCTTGCCCACTGAACTGGGTGTTGTAGCCCTGAAAGACTCCGGGTTGGTCAGCGATCAGATGCAGGTGGGTTTTCATTCCGGCCATGGCATAGATTTGTCCGCCCAGTTGAGGGATGAAAAAGGAACTCATTACCGCATCGGAGGTCAGGCTGAAATGAACAGGGACGCCGGTGGGAATGACCAGTTGATTGACGGTGGCAATATGCCATTCGGGGTAAATGAATAACCATTTCCAGTCCATGGCCACCACCTGTACTTCGAGGGGAGGCTGCTTTGAAACAATGGATCGATAGGGGCTCAAGGTATGGGAGGATATCCAAACGAGATACCCCAGTACAGCAACGATCAAGGTTGGGATGGTCCAGACCACTACCTCGATGAGGGTGGAATGATCCCAGTCAGGAGCGTAGTCTGCCCGTGGATTGGATGCGCGGTATTTCCAGGCAAACAGGAAGGTCATGACAATGACGGGAACCACCACCAGCAACATCAACCCCAGGGCTGTTAAAATCAGGGTTTTTTCGTGGCTGGCAATCATGCCGCGCGGGGTCAATACTGCCCATTGATCCCCACAATTCCCGGTACATGCCCATAACCAGGAAGGACAGAGCAACAGTGCGCCTGTCCATGGAATGATCCATTTTTTCATCGATTTCTCCCTTTGCTCCGTGGAGTCTCACAGACTATCTGCAGAAAAATTGTTCTCCGCCATAATCTCAGAACCCGAGCGCGCCAGTTGTATCAAATCCTTCTCTGGGTAAAGCGGGAAGTCTCGGACGAAAGTTACGAGGATCCTGGCGAATGGTTTATACTGTGTCCCTTGATACAGGTGCCGCTGTGCGCGTTATCGCGTCCAGAGGTGAAACGGGAAGTTCGGTGAATGTGGGTAACCCCCCATGATTCCGGCGTAGCCCCCGCTGCTGTGATCCTGAGGAGTACCTGAGAGCCACTGCGTCGTTGAAGACGTGGGAAGGTGGGTACTTCGTTGAAGGTAAGCCAGAAGACCGGCCTGTATCCATGAAATGTGTTGTAGCCACGGGGTGTGGGCGGTAACGGGTCGAGCGAAGGCTGGGTTCTTTGCGGCGGCTTGAAGATCGGGAGGTTTGCCGATCGCGCGGTGTTTCTGCCTCACTCCCTTACTGTCTTGATCATATAAGGGATTCGTCATGCATATCGAACCAGGTTATATTTCCTCCGCCAAAATCGCTGCGGCGAATGTGACCGCGCTTGGAATTTTGGGAAGCCAGAGTCTGGCTCTGTTACGCCAGCCCGCGATGGTGATTCGTACTGCCATTGCTGCGGTTTTTTTCACCCTGTTCATGCAAATGTATCACCTCCCAGTTGGGCCCTCGGAATTGCATTTCGTTGGGGCCATGCCCATCTACCTCATTTTTGGTTTCGTGCCGACTCTGTTGGGCTTTGGTCTGGGCCTGATGCTCCAAGGGCTCCTGTTCGTTCCAACGGATCTCGTACATTTGGGGGTGAATACCCTGTCGCTGGCTGTACCCTTGGTGCTGTTACATGCTACGGTGGGGCATCGTTTGAAAACAGTCGATCTCAAAACCCTCCTCAAACTTGATGCGCTTTATTATAGTGGCGTGACTTTGATGGTGGGATTTTGGCTGTCGCTCAGCGAGATTCCTACGCCATTTTCGGCCTGGGCTGCTTTTGCGGCTTCGTATCTGGTATTGATCATGATCGAACCAGTATTTACCTGGACCCTGTTGGTTGCTTTCAAAGGTCATCGGAATTCATCTCTTGCCCGCCACTGTTTTGAGTGCCGTGTTGAAGCCCTCGTGCGTTGAGTATTGGGCATTGTCCGGGTCATCGAGTCATTTCAGGCAAGATTGGGAACCCCGGAGTGGGTAAGGTCTGGTTTGTTGGTGCGGGCCCTGGGGATCCGGAACTTTTGACCTTCAAGGGTGTGAAGTTGCTGCAGCAGGCAGGCGCCATTTTGTATGCAGGGTCTTTGGTGGATAAAGCCGCCACCTGTTATGCGCCCAGCCACTGTGAAATCCGTGACTCCAAAGACATGACACTGGAGGAGATCACGGCCTGGTTGATCGAACAGGCGGCTCGCCATGCCATCGTGATTCGCCTTCAGACGGGAGATCCTGGGCTCTATGGCGCATTGGTGGAAATGGTGCGGGCGTTGGACAAAGCCCAGGTCGAGTGGGCGGTGGTGCCCGGTGTTTCTTCCGCTTTGGCTGCTGCCGCTGCGGCAGGAGAGACACTGACCCTGCCGGAGGTTACCCAGACCGTGATCTTGACCCGGGTGGCTGGACGCACACCCATGCCTGCCGGAGAAGATCTGGAATCTCTGGCCGCGCATCATTGTACCTTATGCCTCTTTCTTTCCATCACGCTCTTCCCCGAGATCCAGCGCGCCTTGCGCGCGGCAGGATGGGCGGAGGACAGTCCGGTTCTGGTAGTACAAAAAGCCAGTTGGCCGGGAGAAGAAAAGATCGTGCGGGGGACTCTGGCCGATATTCGCGAGCGGTGTCGGCGGGAAAAAATTGGCAGTCAGGCCATGATCATTGTCAGTCCCGCCTTGGGTGCACGGGGGTGGGCCGAGATCAAACGTTCGAAACTGTATGACGGTACGTTTTCCCACCGTTATCGCAAGGCAAACAAGGAACCCGGAGACCTCTCATGAAGAATGAAACCATTTTGCTGGTGGGACATGGCTCCCGAGAAAAGAGCGGCAATCAGGAAATCGAATTCTTTGCGGAACAATGGCGCGGCCGTCAACCCCAGTGGATCATCGAAGTCTGTTTCATCGAATTTGCGGAAATCCTGGTTGAAGAGGGATTGAGCAAGGCAGCCCGGCGCGGTGGGCGGGTCGTGGTCGTTCCCCTCATTCTGAATGCCGCAGGTCATGTAAAAATGGAGATTCCGGAGCACCTCGAGCAGGCGCGCCTGCGTTATCCGGCGGTGGAATTTGTCTATTGCCCGCATCTGGGAGCCAATACCAAAATTCTGGCGATTCTCAAACGCAATCTGGCCCATGCCTTGGCCCAATTGGATATGCCGGATCCGCACAATACTGGGATCGTTCTCTTGGGACGGGGTTCTTCGGACCGTGTGGCCAATGGCGAGGTGGCAAAAATGGCACGCTGGCTCTACGAAGAGGGCGTGCACCCTTGGGTGGATATCGCTTTTACGGGAATTACCTACCCCCGTCTGGAATCGGTGATCCAACGGCAGGTCAAACTGGAGGCGCGGCAAATCGTCGTGTTGCCTTTCTACCTGTTCACCGGTACTCTGATCGAGCGTATTCGTCGCCAGGTCAATGCGCTCGAAGTACAATATCCGCAGGTGCGTTTTGCCTTGTCCAGTTATTTTGGATTTGAGGAGGAGATCTATGTGCTGCTGGAGCAACGAATCCGAGAGGCGACGGATCCCACCGCCCAGCGCATGATGGAATGCGATGGCTGCAAATACCGCGAATTTTCCGCCGATCATGGACAGGGTAGTCATGCGCACGACCATCCTTCTGCGGTTGCTTCCGTACAATAGATCCGAGCCATGAAAACTCCGATCATCACCGAACAACTCACAGATGCAGGACGACGCATCGAACACGACTCCTTTGCCATCGTGGATCGTGAGGCAGGCCCCCATACTTACTCCGATGCCCAATGGCAGGTGGTACGTCGCATGATTCATGCTTCGGCGGATTTTGACTTCAACGGGTTGACCCATTTCCATCCCCAGGCCATCAGGGCGGGCCTGCACGCCATTCAAAGCAGGGCACCCATCGTTGCCGATGTGGAAATGATCTGTGTGGGATTGTCCAAACCCCGTCTGGAATACTATGGCATGCACCCCTATCAGTTCATTTCTGATGAAGATGTGATCGCCCAAGCCCAAATCCAGCATACGACGCGCGCGGTCCAGGCCATGCGCAAAGCTCAGGCACAACAGTTGCTGGAGGGGGGTATCGTGGCCATTGGGAATGCGCCCACCGCGTTACTCGAAGTTTTGCGGATGGTGCGGGAAGAACAGGTTCGGCCCGCTCTGATCATCGGAATGCCCGTGGGTTTTGTCTCTGCGGCCGAATCAAAAAACTTGTTGAGTCAGAGCACGGATTGCCCCTGGATACTCATAGAAGGGCGAAAAGGAGGATCCACTCTGGTGGTGGCTGCACTCCACGCCTTGCTGGCTCTGGCTGAAGTTCACACTGATTCTTTTTGAATCGCGTCCATGGAAAAGAAGCCAAAGGGCACGCGCAAGGGATTCACCACCGGCGCTTGTTCCGCTGCTGCTGCCCGGGCGGCGGTGCTTGGGTTGATTCAGGGTTCGGTTCCGGATGTGGTGGAATGTGATTTGCCCAATGGGGAACGGGTCCGGTTTTCTGTGTCCGAAGGACAGTCGGATGGTTCTTCGGCCCATGCGGTCGTGATCAAGGATGCCGGGGATGATCCGGATGTGACGGATAAGGCCGCATTGACTGCAGATGTCCGCTGGTTGCCCGATTTTCCCGGTACCGTGCACCTGAAGGGCGGTGCAGGGGTGGGTACGGTGACCATGCCCGGCCTTGGACTGGAAGTGGGGGGGCCTGCCATCAATCCGGTGCCGCGCCGCAATATCGAGGCCAATGTCCGCCAGGTGGCGCAGGCAGTCCTGGAGCGGCAGGGACTGGAGGTCTGCATCTCCGTACCGGGCGGCGAGATCCTGGCCAAGCGGACGTTAAATTCCCGTTTGGGCATCGTGGGGGGGATTTCCATTCTGGGGACGACAGGCATCGTGCATCCTTATTCGACGGCGGCATTTCGTGCCAGCGTCATCCAGGGCATCGAAGTGGCTGCCAATCAGGGACAGGACACAGTGGTGCTGACCACCGGGGGGAGAACCGAGAAATTTGTCATGGGGGTCTTGCCGCACCTGGCTCCCGCTTGTTTCGTGCAGATGGGGGATTTTTTGAAATATGCGCTGGATACGGTGGTGAAGTGCGGTATTGCAAGGGTCATCATTGGCGGGATGGTAGGAAAATTGACCAAGATCGCCCAGGGTGAAACCATTACCCACGCGCACCGCAACCCGGTGGATACGGATCTGCTGGCAGAGATTGCAGGCTCGGTGGGGGCTTCTGCAGAGGTATGCAGCGCCATTCGGCAATCAGAGATGGCGCGTTATGCCAGTGAACGAATGGAGGAATTGGGGTTGATCACGGAATTTTATGAGGCTTTGGGGAAACGGGTGATACAGACTTTGTATGGTCGTTATCCGGGGAAATTTGCCCTGCAGGTGCTGATGTGTGATTTTGACGGTCATCAATTGGCCCAGGTTTCTGGGGGAGATTGGCATGGTTGAACCTTGTCTGGTGATCGGCGTATTGGACAACGGAGTGGAGGGATTGCCTCCCGCAGTCCTCAAGGGCGTGCAGGAAGCGGATCTGGTCATTGGGGGAAGGCGGACCCTGGAATTATTTCGGACGGTGATCCGGGACGATGCCGAATGCAGGGATTTGACGGGGTGTTTGCCCCAGGTGCCCCAGTGGGTCGTTGAGGCCCAGCAGGGACATCGGCGGGTGGCGATTCTGGCCAGTGGAGATCCCCTTTGCCATGGTGTCGGAGGGTATCTGGTGGAGAAACTGGGCCGCTCATCTGTCCTGATTCTGCCCAATCTTTCCTTGATTCAAGTGGCCTGTGCCCGTTTGAAACAACCCTGGCAGGGGTTGCGGATTGCCTCCGTGCACAACCGTGATGCGGGCGAATGGAGCGTAGGGGCAGGTCCCGAGCATGGGCTCCATGAGTTGTTGCAAGTGCTCGTTCGCGAAAAATTGGTGGGAGTTCTCACCAGTCCGGAGAATACGCCCGGACGGATTGCACGCATGTTGTTGGCGGAAGGGGTGGCCGGGGATTTTGAGATGGCTGTGGCGGAATGTCTTTTGCAGGACGGGGAATGCATTCATGACTGGATGGATGTCACGGTGGTGTCCCAACGTGGCTTCGCTGAGCCAAATGTGGTATTGGTGCGGCGCTTCGCTGTTTCGAGGGATGCCTTGTTTGGTTTGGAGGATGCGCGCTTTGATCAACGCAAACCCGACAAGGGATTGATCACCAAGCGCGAAGTGCGTGCGGTTTCCCTGGCCCGGATGGCTTTGCAGCGGGACAGTGTGGTCTGGGACATCGGGGCAGGTTCGGGGTCGGTGGGATTGGAAGCAGCTCGGTTGTGTACTCAGGGGCATGTTTATGCCATCGAGAAAAACACGGAAGATGGCGCTATCATCCTCAGAAACCGGGCCAGTTTGCAGGTGACCAATTACACCCTGGTACAAGGGAAAGCTCCGGCGGGCTTGGCAGAATGGCCCGATCCTGATGCTGTATTCATCGGCGGTTCAGGGGGCGAATTGCGGGAATTGATCCAGATATGTCTGGCAAGACTGAGTCCAGGCGGGCACTTGGTCATGAACTTTGCCACCCTGGAAAATTTGGGAACCGCTCTGGAGTGTCTTGCTGCTTCTGCCACCGTTTGGGATGTCACACAATTACAGGCAGCGCGGAGTCGTCCCCTTCTGGAAATGCACCGCCTGCAAGCAGAAAATCCGGTCTGGATTCTCTGTGCCGAAAAACCAGTGTCTGAAGCAGGGGGCGTATGAGTGCTTTCGGCCGGCTGTATGGGGCTTCCCTGGGGCCTGGAGATCCGGGTTTGATCACCCGGCAGGTGTGGGCGTTGCTGCAACGGGAGGATCTCTACTGGACCTATCCGGTGCGTCGCAAGGGAGCGGACAGTCATGCGCTGGGCATCGTCCAGCGCACTGGACGGGCGTTGCCTGGCAGGAGTTGTCCGCTGATTTTCCCCATGACCCACGATCCGGAAATTTTGGCCGGTTATTGGTTGCGGGCGGCGGAAGCGGTGCTCGAACGGTTACGGACGGGACAGGATGTCGTATTTTTGGTCGAAGGCGATGCCTCGACCTACTCCACCTTTGGCCACTTGTCCCGCACCGTACGGGCCCTGGAGGCAGAAGTGGTCATCGAAACCTTGCCAGGGGTTTCCTCCTACCATGCGGCTGCGGCCACCGTGGGTATGCCCTTGGCCGAGACGGATGAAACCATTGCCATCATTCCTGCCAGTTATGGAATTGAGATGATCGAGCGTTTATTGCTGGATTTCGATACCCTGATTTTGCTCAAGGTCAAACCTTTGCTGGATGACATTCTAGACCTGCTCGAACGGCGTGAATTGTTGGCCCATGCGGCATTCATCGAAAAGGCGGGCACCCCGATGGAACGGGTGGAACGTGCAATCAACCGTTTGCGTGGGCAAAAAGTCAATTATCTGTCCTTGATATTGGTGCGTAATCCGGCGCGGGTGCGCGGGACGATCCTGCGCGGCTGCCGAAAAAAAACTTCTCTTCCGGATACTTCTGTCCATGAATAATATGACTGCTCCCCATGTCGCGCTTGTTGCGATTACCAAACATGGCCTGGCTCGCGCTCTTGCCCTACTTGCTCAATTGCCTGAGGCACACCTGGTGGTGACGGAAAAATTTGCGCCTGCGATCCCTCCTGCGTTGCCCAATCCGGTTAATATCCTGTCCGGGGCGTTGAGTGGTCATATGGCAGACCTGTTTTCCAACTACGATCAACTGGTCCTGTTCATTTCCCTGGGCGCAGTGGTACGTTTGATGGCTCCTCATCTCAAGTCCAAGGATGAAGACCCTGGGGTGGTGGTGATCGATGATGCGGCCCGCTACGTGATTCCTGTTCTGTCGGGGCATGTGGGAGGAGCCAATGCCTTTGCCTTGCACCTGGCTGAACTGCTGGGCGCCGAAGTTGTCCTGACCACTGCATCCGATGTGGGGAAAACCATTCCCGTGGATATTTTGGGGCGCGAATTGGGCTGGCAGGTGGAGGCCCCCAAGATCAACATTACCCGGGTTTCGGCCCATGTGGTCAATGGAGAGCCCATCGCTTTCGTGCAGGAAGCCGGGAGCCGGCAATGGTGGACGCGTCCCACTCCTCTCCCTTCCAATATTCACCTGTTCGATGAATTCGAGAAGGTGGATCTGAGCTCGTTCAAAGCCGTACTCTGGGTGACTCGGCGTGAAATTTCAGCATCGGTATGGGAACAGTTGAAGGAGCGGCTGGTCGCGTATCGCCCTCCACTGGAGTAGCGAGATGAAAGTCATGGTGGGCGTGGGGTGCGATCGGGATGTGGCATTCGCTACCCTGCAGGAAGGGGTGAGTTTGGGCCTTCAGCAGGCGGGGCTGACGGAAGATGCCGTCGTTGGCTTGGCAACCATCGACCAAAAGAACGATGAGGTGGCTGTGCTGGAACTGGCTGCAGTGAAAGGTTGGCCACTGTTTTTTTTTAATGCGGCACAACTGTCACAAGTCCCGGTCCCCAATCCTTCGGAAACGGTGCGCCGGTATATGGGGACTCCGGCGGTGTCTGAAGCTGCCGCATTATTGGCAGCGGGCGTTGGGCTGGAAGGTCTGATACTGGAAAAATTCAAACATCGTGGCGCGGACCGGAAACATGCCACGGTGTCCATTGCACTCATGAAAGAGAATTGAATGAAAACAGGAAAAATTTTAATGGTGGGTTTTGGACCTGGTGCCACGGAACATATGACCTATCGTGCGCGTGCGGCCATTGCCGAGGCAGATGTGGTCATTGGGTATTCCACTTATATCAAGTTGGTGCAGGATCTTCTGGTAGGCAAGGAGATTATTCGCAAGGGGATGACGGAAGAGATCGATCGTTGCGTCGAAGCCTACGAACAGGCGTGCCAAGGCAAAACGGTCGCTCTGATTTCTTCGGGGGATATTGGCATTTACGGGATGGCAGGTCCCACCTATGAGGTGTTGCTTCAGGCCGGCTGGACGCCGGAAAGCGAGATCAGGGTGGAGGTCATTCCCGGTGCCAGCGCCTTGAATGCCTGTGCATCCCTGGTGGGGGCTCCTTTGACCCACGACTTTTGTTCCATCTCACTGTCTGATCTCCTGACGCCCTGGCCGGTGATCGCCCAACGTTTGCGGGCGGCTGGGCGAGGAGATTTCGTCATCGCCCTCTACAATCCAAAAAGTGGTCGGCGCACCCAGCAGATCGTGGAAGCCCAGCGTCTGCTGCTGGAATACCGGGACCCCGGGACGCCTGTGGCGGTAGTCAAATCTGCCTACCGTCGCCGCCAGAATATTCAACTCGTTACCCTGAAAACCATGGCAGACCAGGATATCGGCATGCTGACCACGGTGTTGATTGGGAATAGCAGCACCTTTATGCGCGCTGGATTAATGGTGACGCCCCGGGGGTATACCAATAAATATGAAGGATTGACGGGGGATACAAAGCCGGGAGAGCAGGCCGGGCGTTCTCTGACTCTGGGGTTGGGGGGATGGCATGAGTTCGTTCAGATTCACCTGCAGACCCACCCAGACCACTCTTTGCGGCAGGTGGCAGACCATTTTGATGCGCCCCTCGCACAGATTCTGGAAGCCGTGGCAGGAACCGTGGAAGACAATGTCCTCAATGGAGTTCTGGTTCGTCATTTTGCCTCAGAGGAACTCGAACGTCTCTTGCAGGAAATGCGCCAATGGGGGAAGTTGCGTGCAGTAGTGCGCCATGGGGGGAGCGTTGCGGAACTCTTGCTTCATGCCCGGGATTTTTCCCTGAAGTCAGGTCGTCTGAATCTGATTCATGAGCATTTTCATTTACATGTAGATGTGTCCTCCCTAGCCCATGGCTGGTTTGTATGGCAGGAGACGCGTCAGGCTGGGATTTATTTTACGGATTCCCATGGGGATTTCGTGGTGTCTTTTCTCTTGACCAAGAATGGAGAAGGACAGTGGTCGGCGGAAGAATGGAAAAGTTTTTACAGTGCGTTGACGACGATAGGAACGAAGACATTCAAGAAAATGGAAACAGAGGAGAAAGCGCATGAGTGAGGATGTGGATCATTTTCCGGTCAAACCTACCATCGGGAACTACAAACGTCACCTGTTGGTGTGCACGGGCCCACGGTGTACCCTGGAAGGGGAGTCCCAAACTCTCTTCGACAGTTTGGGAGAGAAATTCAAGGCGGCAGGACTCGACAAGGGGGCGCTGCGTGTCAAACGCACCCGGGTGGCATGTTTTGCAGCCTGCAAGGGAGGGCCCATTCTCTGTGTGCAACCGGATGGGGTATGGTATTACAACGTTACTTCGGAGAATCTCGAGCGGATCGTTCAGCAACATCTGGTGGAAGGTATGCCCGTGGAGGATCTGGTTTTTCATCAGCAGATAACAGATTGATCTTCAGTCCGGCTCCTCAAAGGTGCGACGCCTTGAAATTCCACTTGGCAGGATCTTCGACATTCAGAATGGTGTCACCGCATTTGCTCAAGTCGAGCATGAGCGGTTCGATGAAAACATTTTGTCGGGTTGAATAGAACGCCTTGACCTTCGGTGTCATCAGGCTGCCTGGGTGTTGTTCCACGACATAAGCCAAGCGCCCGGATTTTAACTGGACGAGCGTTCCTGACGGGTAGAGTCCCACCGTTCGAACAAAGGCATGAAAGACGGTGCGATTGAATTGGCCTTCCTGCCATTCGGCCATTTTTCGAATGGCTTGGCCCAATGCCCACCCGGTTTTGTAACTGCGTTCCGAAGTGATGGCATCATAAACGTCGCAGCAGGTGCCCATATTGGCATAGATCGAAATTTTTTCTTCGGGCAACCAATCCGGGTAACCCTTTCCGTCCATCCTTTCGTGATGATGGGCGCATACATCGAGGATGATTTCATCGTCGATGCCCAAGTTTTGCAAGAGATGGTACCCCAGCAGAGGATGAGATTTCATCATCTCGAATTCCTCGTCAGTCAAGCGGGCTTGTTTGTTGAGAAGAGACAGGGGGAGCAAGGTTTTACCAATATCGAGCAATAGTCCGGCCATGCCCAGTCGTTTCAACAGATTGTTGTCAAACCCCATTTGTTTTCCCAGAGCAATCATCAAAGCGCATACGGCTACCGCATGAAGATAGGGGTAAGTTTTTTTGGTCTTGGCGTGAAGAAGACTGATGAGCGCTTCTGAATTACGCAGTACGGAATTGCAGATATCTTCGACGAGGTGCTGGGCAGTCGTCAGATTGACCGGGATATCCATGCGGGCTTCCGTCAAGAGGCTATGGATCACGCCGCGAGACCGGGCATGAATGCCGCGTGCCAGAACCAGTTCATCCTCAAAACTGGTTTTTTGAGTGGCGACTTTGATCGCTCTGGCTTCCTTGATTGTTTCCATCAATAATGATGGAACCAGCGAAGGAGAGGCGACCGGGGCAGAGGGTTCCGTATCTCTCCCTTTGTCGGGATCGATCCATACCTCTCGGATGCTGCTTTTTTGTAAAGTGATCAAGTCATTTCGGTCACTGATCACAAACGAGGATACCCAAAAGGGATGATCCATCCAACTCCCACAGATTTCGTGGACAAACATTCCGATTCTCAGATCGTCGACGGATATCTTTTTCATGAGGGTTTGACAATAGCCAAGGTAATACCGTGATTTCTTATTGAATCAATAGAGTTATTGTTCGACGGGCCTTTTCCGCTATGGTACAGGATTTCGGAACAGAAAAGCAGCCAGTGAGGGGGAGAACTGTCTGAATAGGCCTGTTGAACCAGGGGAGAGGTCACTTGAAAGTTTGATCAAATGCTTCAATCAGATGAGTAAATCCATCCAGGGGAAAGAACGATCAGATAACCGATCAAGAAGGGTTGCCTCAGGAAAAAACTGCTGACCCCCGACGCATCATTGGTCTTGACAAGTGAGCGTGCTTTGGGTTCCACTTGTTCGGGTAGGTGAAGCCGTAAACGTAATGATATAACCACCCACAGGAGACAGTCATGAATAAAACAGGAAAAATGATGTATGGCATGTTGGTTGCGGCACTCTGCGTTTTGCCGTTGGGATCCTACGCCGCAGGTGGCGCAAGTATTGAAATTTTGTCACCCAAGGAAGGTGAAATCTGGACGGCGGGTGCCCATGTGGTGAAGTACCAGGTGCATCCCAGTCCCAATGGAAACCACCTGCACGTCTATGTGGACCAACAGGATGAACCCATTATCAGCCACCAAATGAGTCATTGTCCGTGCTCGGAACAGTTGCCTGACCTGGGACCAGGGAAACATCGGGTCACGATCAAGGAAGCCACAGCGAGTCACAGTTTGACTGGGGTGGAGAGCAGTGTTTCTTTCACCGTGAAATGAGGGTGATGCATGGGCACCCTGCTCGAATATGCCCTCATTCAAGTACTTCATAACTTTGGAGCCTTGTTGGTCGTTGGATTGAGTGGATATGGATTCCGGGTTGCCCTGCTGCGTCATTCGCCCTCCCAAACTTTTGCGCTCTTCGTCCTGCTGGCATGGTTGGCGCAAGGGTTGACGGGGGCTACCTTTGGCTGGGTGACGTATCGTTCGGATCACCGACTTCCCGATATCCATGGGATCGCCATGATTGCGCTCATGATCAAAGTGTCCTGTGTGTGTGGAGGAGCAGGACTGATGACCTCTTGCCTGGTCTGGGGGGGGGCATGGTCATCTTCTCGCCGGATGCTGGTTTGGGCAGGTTCCACCGGGTTGGCCTGTCTGGCATTGACGGCGGCTGCATTTCTGCGTTGGTTTTCATGACGGAGAATCTTGGGAATGGAGGTTTTGTGAAAAAAACAATCATGTACGTGGTGTTGGCGCTGACCCTGTCTTCCTGTGGGGAAAGCAATCCACTCCTCGGAAAGTGGAAAACAGAAGCCATTCTGGGCGCCTCCAGTACGCTGGAATTCAAACGGGACGCTGTGATCACGACCTCAACCGCTTTTGGTGTGGACGAGAGCAGGGAGGAAAAGGTGAGTGACTACCGAATTGAAAAAGAGGGGAATGGTCAGGAAAAAGTTGGGGTCTCCGTCAAAAAAGGCAATGAGACCGAAACAGTTTGGTACAAAGTCCTGAATAAGGATACTCTACAATTTGATGCTGGTTTGGTTAGTATGACTTATCATCGTATAGGAAATCAGTGAACGGTAGAGAGGCGTGGCGAAAAAGCGTCATTCTTCCCTTCATTTTTTCCCGGTTCTGGAAAACAGAATAGTTCTCTCACTCTTCCAACGAATTCACTCCCATTCATAAATCAGGAGTTTCTTAATGACTGCAGAAACACTGCTTGATCAGTTGAAGTCCATGACGGCCATTGTTGCAGATACCGGTGATATTGAAGCGATTCGGCATCACCAGCCAGAAGATGCGACAACGAATCCCTCCCTTTTGCTGAAAGCGGTTGCATTGCCTGAATACGGTCCGCTGATCGATGATGCGATAGGTTGGGCAAAGGCGCAGGGCAACCAGGTAGAGCAGCAGCTTCATGATGCCACGGACAAGTTGGCCGTGGATGTCGGTCTGGAAGTACTCAAAATCGTGCCAGGACGTGTCTCTACAGAAGTAGACGCTCGCCTTTCGTTTGATACGCAAGCCACGCTGGCGCGGGCAAGAAAACTGATTCGCCTGTATCACGAGGCGGGGATCGGCAATGAGCGGGTTCTGATCAAGATCGCTTCAACCTGGGAAGGAATCAAGGCGGGAGAAATTCTCGAGCACGAGGGCATTCATTGCAATCTGACCTTGATGTTTGGTTTTTCTCAGGCACGCGCGGCTGCTGAGGCGGGTGTGACACTGATCTCACCTTTTGTGGGACGCATCATGGATTGGTACAAAGCCAAGGGCGATGTTTTTACACCTGAGAAAGATCCTGGAGTACTGTCGGTTCAGAAAATCTACCAATACTTCAAGGAACATGGTTATCCCACCACGGTCATGGGGGCTTCTTTTAGAAACATCGGCGAGATTCTGGAACTGGCCGGATGTGACAGGCTGACGATCGGACCCAATTTTCTGGAAGAACTGCAGAACACCCGGAGTGTATTGGTGCGGCGCTTGAAACCTGAGGGAGAAGTCAAACCCCGTCCCCCTTCGCTGACGGAAGCCGAGTTCAGATGGGAAATGAATGAGGATGCCATGGCTACGGAAAAACTGGCGGAGGGCATTCGCGGATTTACAGTGGACCAGATAAAGTTGGAAAAATTATTGGCTGACCGACTGTAAATTGATGGTTCAAAAACCTCTGAGGGAGATGAACGAGATGCAGATTATTCTTACCCGCCATGGGCAGGTCGAAGGCATCGATCCTCCGCGTTTCAGAGGGCGCATGGAGTTGGAATTGACTTCTGTGGGGCATCAGCAGGCCACCGCCCTAGCCAAAGCGGTCGCCAGGCAGTTTCAACCAGATGCGGTCGTTACGAGTCCACGGAAACGTTGTCAGGCTACAGGGGCTGAGGTCGCGCGGGAGTGTGGGATCCTGACGCAAGTTCAGGAGGGATTCGATGACTTTGACTACGGCCAGTGGCAGTGGAAAACCCATGCGGAAGTGGAGGCTGAATTTCCGGAGGAGTTGGAACGTTGGCAGCGGGTTCCCCAATGGATGCAATTTCCGGCGGGAGAGTCGTTGCAAGCCGTTGCTTTGCGCACCACCGATGCTTTGCGTGCTTTATTCGCCCGGCATAGGGGCCAGACAGTGGTACTGGTTGCCCATGACAGTGTCAATCGTGTCATTTTGATGCAGGCCCTCGATCTGCCCTTGTCTGCCTACTGGCGGATTCAGCAAGAGCCCTGTTGTATCAACCTGCTGACTTTTGATGCGAACATGCAGATGAGGGTGCTTCGGCTCAATGATGCCGCGCATTTGCACGATCTGAACTGACAGTTGCATCAATCAAACTGGGAACTGTCAGACCAGATCGCGACTACTACACTTAAACTCACGGGCCAGCGAACCTCCTTCTGATCGATTCGGGCTACCTGCTCGATGAATTTGGTTTTGTAAGGGAACAAAAACTCGGGATCAAAAAGGAAAATACCATAAGATTTTTTGGGTATCCGTTTTTTGTGATTGAAAAGTTCTCATGGCTCCCCGTTTTCCAACATGGCGAGTAGTGTTGAAATGTCGGCTTTGGGCTGTTTCGGTTGCGGCGGGGGGCTGCCGGTATATAGCGCGTATCCGCCATCACCGTCCGCCCCATCGTTCCTTCTCTCGGCATCGGCGCTTGTCTTGCCACGGGTTCCCGCGGTGTCCGCGTTATTCATCCCCGCCCTGATGCCTTTTATGGGCAAAGAATCCGGTCAGACCAACGGCGGCAGCGTGCAAGAACATAGCGAACTAGGTAAGTGCGCCATTTTCCGTCATGCTTCCTGTAATGTTGAAAAGTGGAGGTAACAGATGCGTCCACCACTAGTGAAATCTTTGCTTAAGGCGATGATTGCAATACTGCTCACCATGATTGTATTAGAGGTGACCAAAACGTACATTTTCCCCAAGATTACAATTTTGGGATCATATATCATAACTATCACTTTTTCCACACTTACCGGTACGGTGGTATCGGGCTATGTCCTGCTGAAATACGAAAAATTAAATCAGAATCTAGGCAACCATATTTTAGAACGCGAACGGCTGGCATCGGAACTTCAGAACCTGAATGAAGTGCTCGAACTGAAAGTTCAGGAGCGAAGCAGGCAACTGCTGGCGGCGCAGGATGAGTTGGCACGCAATGATAAATTGGCGGTACTGGGGCAAGTGGCGGGCAGCGTGGGGCACGAGTTGCGCAACCCGCTGGGCGTGATGAACAACGCGGTGTATTTCTTGCAGACCGTGCTATCCGATGAAGTGGACCCCTGTGTCAAGACAATAATGCCTTGAGTTTAAGTTGTGCATTCGACTTCACTCGCAGCTGGACGGCGCTGCCCCGATTTTGCATCTGGTTTGGTTTTCACTATTTCATCTGATGA